>JAYTSX010000297.1:0-3901 GCA_043745445.1 Elusimicrobiota bacterium | reverse complement strand
CCCGATTGAAGCGTAATCATCCTAATTGCGTCTTTTAAATCTTTTGGTTTTCCCAAAATTTCACCGCGGCAAACCACGAGAGTATCCGCTCCAAGCACGAGCCGCCCGGGGTGCCGCCGCGAAACCTCGAGCGCCTTGAGCCGCGCCAGCTTAATCACCAGTCCCCTCGCGTTTTTCTCTTTAATATTCTCATCCACCGTGCTCGGATCAACGGTAAAACTGATCCCAGCCGCGCGCAGTATCGCGCGGCGCCGAGGCGAAGCCGAGGCAAGTATCAATTTCAAAATAAATCCGTGTAATCGCCCCACTTTTCGGTTTTAATGTTAATCGGCGGTACGCCAATCCGTTCCAGTCCGTCCCTGAGTTCCTGAACCATTTTGTTCGGGCCGCATAAATAATAAACCGCCGCCGCGTCGTTCGCGGCGGCGAACACCGAGCCCGCCGTCCACCGTCCAATTTCACCGTCCCAATTCGTCCCGGCGCCCGGTTGAGTAATCTTTTCTTTGACGTTAACGCCGTTCTTCCGCCACTCGTCATACTCCGTCCGATACAGCAGCCCTTCCGGCGTCTTCGCCGCGCAACACAGCGTAATCTTTTTCGCGATCCCCATCTCCCCGTTAAGCAGGCACATCGCCCGAAACGGCGTCACCCCCGTCCCCCCCGCCACCAACACCGCGTGCCCAATCGACCCGTCATACACCCATTTCCCAAACGGCCCCCGCACCACCAGTCCCCCTTCTGCGTGCGCTTTGATCCCCCCAAGCCGCTCGGAAAAGGCCCCGACCATCGCGACCGTCACCTCGAAGTACTCCGGCGCCGCGTGCGGCGAGGAACACAGCGAGTACGCCCTCCAGGTTTTCGGATCATCCGCGAAGTGGAACATGAGAAACTGTCCCGGCGTAAAGGCGAAGCCCTTCGGCGAGGCGAAGCGGAAGGTTCGCACCCCCGGCGCTTCGCCGCGCGCGGCCAGGAGGAGGGGCCAGAACGTAGGATGAACATTCTGGCCCATGGTCTTAAGAATCAGCGGTAGGTCAAAGATCCGACGACATGGATCTTTAGCATGTTCGAAGCCTTATGCTTCGCCGTGCCGCCGGCCGTCACGAGGGTCGTTTCCCCTTGCTTGACGATGCCGCTCTTAAGCAGGATGCGCTCGCCGTAGCCGAGCATCTCGTCGGTGGTCTTGCCCAGCGGGCAGATCAACGGAATGATGCTCCAGTACAGAGCGAGCTGGTTGTAAGTCGCTTTCAGCGGCGTCATCGCGATAATCGGCGCATACGGGCGGTACTTCGACATGATGCGCGCCGACCAGCCGGTCATCGTGTACACGATGACGGCCTTGGCTCCGGTTACATCGCAGGCGTCGTGCGTCGCGCGCGCGAGCGCGTGCGCGAAGCCGGTCTCCGGGGAGTCGAGCAAGCCGTGCGGGATCATGCGGTATCTAAAATTCGACGCCTCCGCGCGTCGAATGATGTCGGCCATCACCGTCACGGTCTCCACGGGGTAAAGGCCGACGGCGGATTCTCCGGACAGCATGACCACGTCGGCGCCGTCATAGATCGCGTTGGCGACGTCACTGGCCTCAGCGCGCGTGGGCTGGGCGTGGCTGATCATGCTTTCAAGCATCTGCGTGGCGACGATGGATAGCTTCCCGGCGTCGTTGGCCTTGCGCACGAGCATTTTCTGCAGGGCGGGCACCTCGGCGGCGGACAGCTCAACGGCGAGGTCGCCGCGAGCGATCATGATGCCATCGGCGGCGTCTAAAATATCGTCGATGCGGTCGAGGGCCAGCGGATGCTCGATTTTCGCGATGATGCGCGTCGGGGCTCCGGCCGCCTTGATGATGCGGCGCGCCTTAAGGATGTCATCGGGCGAGCGCACGAAGGATAGCGCCACATGGTCGATGCCGCACTTGAGGCCCATCGCGAGGTCTTTCAGGTCCTTCGTCGTCAGCGCGGGCAAATCGATGTCGGCACCAGGCAAGTTGATGCCCTTATGCTCCTTGAGCTTACCGCCGATGAGGACCTCACAGTCCACCCAGCCGGCGCCGGTCTTGAGCACGGTGAGCACGATGGAACCGTCGTCGAGACGGATTTCCATGTCTTTCTTCACGGTCTGCGGAAGCTTTTTAAAGCTGGTGGAGAATTCCTCGGCGGTTCCGGGGATGTCGGCGACGCTGATGCGCGTGCGCGCGCCCTTGCGCAGGTCGATGGCCTCGCCGTTGCGCAGGCGGCCGACGCGCAGGCGCGGGCCTTGAAGGTCCATGACGACCGAGCAGGCGCGGCGGCTCTGCCGGGACAAGGAGCGGATCAGATTGACATTCTTCTCGAGCTCGGCGAGCGAGGCGTGGGAGCAGTTGAGGCGAAAGGCGTCGACGCCGGCGGCGAGAAGGTCCAGCATCACGGCGGGTTTAGCGGAAACCGGGCCGAGCGTGGCGAGGATCTTGGTCAGCTTGGGGCGAGTCATCGGCGGCTTATGTTCGTGGGTGGCCATTAGTTGTTTAGAACCTTCCTTAGATTGATGCCGTTGGCGGGCGAGACGACGCCCTTTTCCGTGATGATCGCGGTCACCAGCGCGTGGGGTGTGACATCGAAGCCGAAGTGATGGGCCTTCGCGCCTTTCGGTGCGATTTTGGCTCCGAAAATCTCGACGACTTCCTGGATCGAGCGCTCCTCGATCGGGATGTCGTCGCCGTGCTTCGTCGCCAGATCCACGGTGGTGCTGGGCGCGACCACATAAAAGGGAATGCCGTGGTGCTTGGCGAGGATGGCGAGTCCGTAGGTGCCGATCTTATTGCACACATCCGCGTTGGCGGCGATGCGGTCGCTCCCCACGATCACCGCGTCGATCTTACGCGTCTTCATCAGGTGAGCGGCCATGTTGTCGGTGATGAGGGTCGCCGGAATGCCGGCTTCCATCAATTCCCACAGCGTGAGGCGTGCGCCTTGAAGATACGGACGCGTTTCACACGGGTACACATGGGCGACCTTGCCTGAAATCCAGCCCGCGCGGATCATGCCGACGGCGGTCCCGATTCCGGCGGTCGCGAGCGCGCCCGCATTGCAATGGGTGATGACATTGGAGCCTTTCTTGAGAAGGGCGGCGCCTAATTTCGCCATCGCGGCGTTGAAGCCGAGGTCGTCCTCATAGTATTTCACGGCCGCGGCGGCCATGCGCTTGGACAGCGTGTTTTCGGGGCCGGCCTTGGCGACCGCCAGCATGTGATCAAGGGCGTGCATGAGGTTAACTGCGGTCGGACGGGCGCGGCGCAGCACCGGTTCCGCCGCGAGCACGTCTTTCAGTCGATTGCTGCGGGCGGCGAGCGCCATACCGTAGGCGGCGGCGCATCCAATTAATGGGGCCCCGCGCAGAACCATGTCTTTGGTGGCTTGCGCTACGGCCACGGCGGAGCGGCAGTCCACGAACTTGACCGTTCTCGGCAGATAGCGCTGATCGAGAACCCTAAGACGGTCCCCCTTCCAGACGATGTGCTTGATCGGATCTTCGCTCAGCGGCCGTTTTCTCATATGTTCGGGAAGCGATTATAGCTTTTACGCGAAGGGAGCTTAAAACAGGACGAGGGCGAACAAGGTATGAAACCCTGTTCGCCCTCGATCTTTATCGCGGCTGAGACGCGAGGCTCTCTTAGGGGATGGAGTCCATCACCCGCTTGAGCTGCTCCTCGGTCTTGCCCACGATCTCAACGGTCTTCTCGCGGCCATTGGCTCCGCGAAGGATGCTGACGCGCTTGCCGGGAACCTCGAAGAACTCAGCGAGGTAATCCTTCAGCGCGGCATTGGCCTTTTCGTCGACCGCCGGGGCGGCGACTTTTACTCTCAGCACGCTACCGATGCGGCTGACCACTTCATTGTCCGTGGCGTTCGGGATGACTCGCACTTTCACG
>JAYTSX010000296.1:0-3942 GCA_043745445.1 Elusimicrobiota bacterium | reverse complement strand
AGTGGGCGGGGTAATTTCAAGCGGTGCTCCGCACCACTTGAATATCCTTCATAAACATCATCCTTCTATTTTACCAAACCGGAGCAGCTCCGTATTCGGGTTCTCGAAGCCCGGGCCGCCGATGGTGGTCTTCACGCGACCGACGCCCGGACAGTAATAGTCGTAGCGCCAGGAATTCTTGAAGGCGGAGTCCCGCTCTCGAATCTTGAGGCAGCCCGTGTAGGTACCGCCGATCATGCGGACCGAAGTCGAGGACGAGATGACAAGGTATTCGACCGTGGCCTTGCCGCGCTTGGCGCTCCAGGTCCGCGCCTCGGTGTAGGGGTAGCGCAGGATCGCCTCGCGCCCTTCTTTATCCACGCGCCACACGGCCCAGTCGGCCTTCGTGTAATACTCGGTCTTGGTTTGAATGCGTCGCTTGCCGGCGTACAGCGCCGACTGAATCGAGCCCACGGCCCCCGAGGACGCCCGCGCCTCCCATTCAAGACGCATGGCCTGGCCGCCACTGGCGCTGTCCACGTACACCCAGGTTCGACCGGTGTCGGTCGGGAAAAAGTCAGGGCACATGAGCAGGCCGGTCTTGGCGCGTTCAAGGCAGGCGGCCTGCTTCGGGAAGTCGCGGGCGGCGGACTCGTAATGCACGCGCGCCTCCCCGCAACGGTCGAAGAAGGTCCGGTACAGTTCGGCCGCGCGTAAGTGGACCTCGCAAGCGCGCGGATCCGTCGGGCGGTCGGCCAGGAACTTTTCGTAGTGCTTCATCGCCTGGACCGGGCGCCTTCCATCCTCGTGAATCGTGCCCGCGAGATAATGATACGTATCGCACCCTGAGAGAAGGGCGGCGGCTATGACGACTATGCGCGCTCGGTTGCTCACATTCGAGAGTATGCCAATTTCGACAGACGCATCAGTATGTGCACGGCCACCATCAGGAAGAGAACGATGAACATCGTCACCCACGAGGAGCTGAAAAAAGGATCCAGACGCAAGGTCGTGAACGCGACAACCGCATAATACAGCATGTCGCCCGCGATCGCGATCGCCCATCCCGCGATGAAGCCGTGGCCGGCGGCCATCGCCGCCGCCCGGCCGGTCATTGGATCGACGCCGAAGGCGATCATGATCAAGGTGAACAGCCCCGCGCCCGCCCCGCCGAAGTAGCCCGCCATGCGCGCCATCATGACGCGCACGACTTCGATCGCATGCGCAAGATGGGGCCTTCGACGGCCGGCCGCGACGATAAGACGAAGAACGGGTTCGAACGCGAGCGCCAGCATGACATCGGTGATAAAGTAAAGCCCCGCGGTCACCGGCCAGAGGAGCCCTTTCTTTTGCGCGAGGAGCACGCCGGCCGGGATGCCGCCGCCGACCGGAATAAGAAATAGCATCAAAACGGGGAACATGAGAGATTTTAACTGTTGCCGGGCTCTTATCAACTCGCACCGGTGCGAGTTGATAAACAGTTAAAGTAGGCCGCTTTCTCGAAAGCTGAAAAAAGAGGACTCCGCGACAATCACATGGTCGGCGAGAGGAATTCCGAGCAATTCGCCCGCGCGTTGCAAACGGCGCGTCGCCTCCCGATCTTCAGCCGAAGGCGAGGGATCCCCCGACGGGTGATTGTGCACTGCCACGACCGCCGCCGCACCGTGAGTGATCGCGGGGGAGAACACCTCACGCGGGTGCACAAGGCTCGCCGACAGGGTCCCGACCGAGACCGTCTCGATACGAACGAGCTGACGGCGCGCGTTGAGGCAGAGCACGAGGAAGTGCTCTTTGCGGGCGTTGCGCACCTCGGCGGGGACAAGCCCCGCGGCGGCGCGTGCGCCGTCGACCACCGGGCGAGGGTCGAAGGCGCGACGGCGCTTCGCGTATTCCTCGAGCGCGCCCTCTCGCCCACGACCTCCGCCCTCTTTGACTATTGACGCCGCGCGCGCGGCGTTCACCCCAAGGATCACGGCCACCAGTTCGGCGTCGGTCAACGCCTCGGGACCGCGACGCGCCAACTTTTCTCGCGGGCGCTCCGGGTCCATGATCGTCACTTGCCGGCCGGCCCAAGGACGCGCGCGGCGTCGTCCTCAGCGAGATCGCCCGACACGACGGTCTTGCCGCCCACGCGCCGAAGCTCATAACTCTGCAGTCCGTTCGAATAACGCCGCGCTCCACCGGTTTCTCCGGCGAACACATAGCCGTCGGGCATCCAAGGCCCAGATGACGGATCCGGCTTCAGCGCGACCGGATCGACCGAAGCCGGAAGCGTGAGCTTTACGATTCGTTCGCGCCGCGCTAGGGAGCCGTCGTCCCGATAGGTCTCGCGCTTCATGAGCAGACCGCTGTCGCGGTCCACCCACAGCGAGCGGCGCAACACGCCGGACCGCAACCGCAGGTCAATTTTCCAGGTCTTGCGCTTGGCGACCACGCCGCCCGTGGACACCGAGATCTCATACATCGAACGCAAGCGGGCAAGCCCCGCGCCCGCCTTCTCCAATTCGCTCACCGTGACGAGCGGCGCCGTTTTCTTTTTAAAAGGAAGAACCTCCCGGCGGACGCGTCCCGGTAATGCCGTGATGTTGACCTTAAGGGCCTTCGGCTTTTTCCCGGGAAGAAACACCTGAACACGCTCGACCGCGACATAGCCGGTTGCGGGCCCCGCCAAGGCTTTCAGCATCAGCGCGTCCGCATCTGGGAGCGGCGCGCGCGGCTTCGCCTGAAGAGGAACGGCCGCCAACGCGAGCGCGACGGCAAGCTTAAATCTCGTCATTGTCTTCTCCATCGTCATCCGACCAAAGCCCCGCCAACGCCTCCGGCGCGACGACTTCGACCCGCGGCGCCGGCTTCAACGCGAATCCCGAGGAAGGCTCCCGCTCGGGGACCGCGCGAAGGATAAACACCCCGATCGCGGCCGCGGCGAACGCGGCGCCGGCGCCGTACGCCCAAGCGCCGCCGGAAAGAGCCTCGCGCAAACCGTCCCACATCGAGGGCGCCGGCTTGCGGTTGCGGGCCAGTCGCTTCAGATCCGCCTTGAGCCCCTCCGGTATGGGGACGAGCAGCGATTTCATCGCGGCTTTCGCCAAGCGAGCTTCGTCGTCTTTATTCATAAAGTGACCTCCATGGCCAGTAGCCTTTCCTTCAGCGCGGTGCGAGCGCGCACGATGCGAGATCGAAGCGTGTTCAACGGACAGCCCATCACCGCAGCCGCCTCTTCATAACCGAGCCCTTCCAAATCGATCATCAGCAGCACCGCCCGCGCGTCAGGCGTGAGGGCCCGCATCGCGCGGCGAACCAACTTCGTATTTTCCTGGCGCTCCATACGGTCAAGCAGCGCTATTTCCTGATCATCGGCTATCGCGTCGGCCACGGTCAGGCCCGATTCGGTGATCGGCTCGTCCAGCGACTGGCCATAGCGTTTCTCGTACCTTTTCGTCCCATCCAGGTAAAGGTGCTTTAAAATGGTCAAAAACCAGGCGTCAAACGGCATCGTCGTGTCATGGCTGTCAATTCGTTCCAAAGCCTTGGCAAAAGCCTCCTGAACGAGCTCTTTGGCGTCGTTTTCATTGCCGCATAGCCCAAAAGCGAAGCAATAGGCCTTATTAGCGTTTGCGTCGATCAGCGCGTCCCAGTTCAGGTCTGCCATGCCACCTACTATACGATTGAGGGGGGTAAAAAGTTGCATAGCCCGAGTGTAAGTTTAGGCGTAATACCGTTGTAACAGGGTGGGGGTACATTATGGACATGGACGCGACACAGCCGCAGTGGGAAGACATGGTGATCCGCGACGCGCCGAAGTTTGATTTGGCGCCCGCGAAGCCCGCCGACAAGAACGCCATTCCCAAGGCCATCCGCCGCCCTGAGTCCAAGGTTCAGGCCGCTTACCTGGCTCACGAGCTGCGCGCGCCGGTCACCTCCATCCGCCTCGGCCTCGAGATTCTCTCGGAGCAGATCGAGGGC
>JAYTSX010000295.1:0-14944 GCA_043745445.1 Elusimicrobiota bacterium | reverse complement strand
TGAGCGCCTCCGCGGTTTTCTCGATGGCCGCGCACAGGCCCTCGGCGACGCGGCCGTCCGCGGCGTGCGCCGTCATCGCGGCGACCGCCGCGTCCCAGGCAGCGGGCGGCACCTTGGTCCGCACGGCCTCGTCGGCGAGGACGATGACGCGACGCTCCAGCAGGCTCGCGAAGATGAGAACGCCGTCACGGCCTTTCGTGCGCGCGATGCTGCGGTCGAAGAAGACCTCCTTCGCACGCCGCGCGACCGCCGCTTCCATGCGCGTCCCGCCGATCAAAGCACGCTTGGCCGGCCCGCACCAGCGACCGAGCGCGGCGCCGAGCAGTCCCGCGGCGGGAACCCAGAGAATGAGCCGCCAGAGCGGCACCCAGATCGGATGGAAGACATCGAGAAGGAAAAGCGCCGCGACGGCGAGGCTCATCCCCGCGCCGGCTCCGGCCCAGATCGCTTCCGGGTAAGGGCTGGCCTGCTCGAAGACGCAGGGCACGATCTCGGCGGTGAGGCCGGCTTCAGCCTTGGTGACGGCTGCGCGCACTTTTTCCCGGCCTTCCGAGGTCATCATCGATTTGAAGGATGCCTCATCCGGGCGGCGGCGTCAACCCGTGAGAACATTATGCTTGACATAATGTAAAGTATACTGTACATTATGTATGGAGTAGTAGACACAAGGAGAAAGTTATGAGCGCGGATCGATGGATGAAGATGCAGAGAGGCGTGACGGTGGCTTCCGGTTTGATGATGGCTTCGTTTTGGCTGATCTATTCTCTGCCCGACCTGTGGTGCTTCGGCTTGCTGATGCTGGCTTACCAAGGGCAGAACATCTGGGAGAACATGAAGGCGGACATGGCAGACGAGCGAGCTGAGCTCATCGCGGCGCGCGCCGGCTTCCTGAGCCAGAAGCTGATGTTGGGAGTCGGCGTCTTGTTCTTCGCCTTTAATCACCGACATCGTATGGATAGCGCGTGGCCCTTGATCGCGGTCCTCCTCGTCGGCTCTTTCTCCGAGTTCGCCTTTCGGAAATGGCTGGGCGCGGAGCCGAGGAAGCAGGGCAGCTGGCGCGTGCTGGGCGTCGTCATCGCCATCGTCACGGTCGCGCTCGCGCTCGGCCTGACCTACATCTTCTGGAAGCTGTGACGATGAACATCAAGAACGCCCGTCTCGCCAACCGTCTGCGTGTCCTTCGCGCCGAACGCGACATGACTCAAGAAGATCTCGCGAACGCCATCGGCGTGACGCGTCAGACGATCATCGCGATCGAGAAGGGGGACTACGCGCCCTCGCTGCTGCTGGGGATGCAGCTGGCGCGCTACTTCGGCAAAAGCACGGATGAGGTCTTCACGCTCGAATAGATGCCCGGCGCCAAAGCGCTATAATCGCCGTATGAGCGTCGTCCTCGAAGCCCGCGGCCTGTTCAAGCGATACCCCAAAGCGACGGCGAACGCCGTGGACGGATTGTCGTTGGCCGTGCGCGAGGGCACCTGCTTCGGCCTGCTCGGCCCCAACGGCGCGGGCAAGACGACGACGGTCGAGATGCTCGAGGGCATCTTGAAGCCCGACGCGGGGGAAATCCTCTATCGCGGCGCGCCGATCGGCCCCGCGTTCCGCGAGCGCACCGGCATCCAGTTTCAGGACACCGCGCTTCAGGATCATCTGACCGTGCGCGAGCTGTTGAATCTCTTCGGCGCGCTGTATCCCACGCGCCTGTCCGAGGCGGAGCTGACCAAGCTGTGCGACCTCGGCGAGCTGCTCGGCCGCGACCCGGAGAAGCTGTCTGGCGGACAGCGTCAGCGCGCGCTCCTGGCTCTGGCACTCGTCAACGACCCCGACATCGTCTTCCTCGACGAGCCGACGACCGGCCTCGACCCTCAGGCGCGGCGCAACTTCTGGGACCTCGCGCGACAGATCAAGGCGCGCGGCAAGACGATTTTGCTGACCACGCACTACATGGAAGAGGCTTACGCGCTGTGCGACGAGATCGCGATCGTGGACAAGGGCCGAATCATCGCGCAGGGCTCGCCTGACTCACTCCTTAAGAAGCACTTCGACGGCGTCGTCATCGAGCTTGAAGGCACGGAGATTATGACCAACGATGTCGAGGCGACTCTGGACGACCTGCGCGCGAAGGGGCGAAGCCTCGCGCATCTACGGGTTCGGCCGCGAACTTTGGAAGACCTATTCTTGGCGTTGACCGGCCGGGAGCTGCGCGAATGATCAGGCGCTTCTGGGCCGTCCTGATCGGCCGCAACAAGGAGTTCCTGCGCGACCGCGGCGCGCTGGGCTGGAACCTGCTGTTTCCGTTCTTCGTCGTGTTCGGGATGGCGTTCGCGTTCTCGGGCAAGGGCCAGGATGTGTTCAAGGTCGGCGTGGTCGGAGAGGTCGAGGCGCTTCCGTCGGGATTCGCGGGGACGAAGCATCTCAAATTCATCAACTTTTACAGCTCGGAGAGCGCGCAGGGGAAATTGCGCCATCATCAGATCGACATCCTCGTCCAGCCGGGAAAACCCCTGAAGTATTGGGTCAACGAAAGCTCGCCGAAAGGTTATCTCGTGGAACGGATCATGCTGGGCACCGACGCCGCGAAATTCGCTCCGACGCGAGAGGCCGTGGAAGGCAAGCCGATCCGCTATGTCGACTGGCTGGTGGCCGGGGTCCTGTCCATGAACATGATGTTCTCCGCCTTGTTCGGCGTGGGCTACAACCTCGTGCGCTATCGCAAGAACGGCGTGCTCAAGCGGCTGAAGGCGACGCCGTTGCGCGCGGCCGAGTTCCTGACTGCGCAGGTCGTCTCACGCCTGATCCTGATCATGAGCGTGTTCACGGTGGTCTATCAGGGCTCGGACCTGTTTCTCCACTACGAACGCCTGGGCTCGCTGTTCGACCTGTACTTGATCTTCGCGCTCGGCTCGGCGTGCCTGACCTCGCTCGGGCTGCTCGTCGCCGCGCGCGTAACGAGCGAGGAGCTCGCCGGCGGCGTGCTCAACATGCTGTCGTGGCCGATGATGTTCCTGTCGGGCGTGTGGTTCTCGCTCGAGGGTGCGCCGAAGGCGCTGCGGCTCTTCGCCGACATGATGCCGCTGACGCACCTGATCGATGCGGCGCGCGCGGTGATGACCGAGGGGGCGACCTTGTCCCAGGTCGCGCCGCACCTCTATATCCTGAGCTTTATGACGGTTCTCTTCCTCGGCGTCGGAGCCTGGACGTTCAAGTGGGACTGAGCTAAGAGAAGCGCGGCGTGTCGATGCGGGCCAGGCTTTCGTGGACAAAATCGGGGGCAGGGTCTATACTCACAGTGAATCCCATGAGTATCGCGCATGCTACAGTCCTGCTTTTCCTTTTCGTCGTTCCTGTAGCCGCAGGCGACGCCGCGCCTGCGCCGGAACTGGTGAGCCTCGAGCAAGAATTGACTCGGAAGTTGGGAGAGCCCGGACTTGATCGCGCGTCACCGCCGTACTTGCAGTTCGTCGGTGGCTTCCGTAAAAGGCTCGACGCCGAGATTGAACGAGTCCCCGCCAATTCAGTCAATACGGGGCTGCGCGCGCAGATTCTCGCCCGCCTAGGCAGCAAGGAATCGAAAGAGTCGGCTGATGCCTTGCGCGCCGGGCTGAAGTCTGATCCGGCTGATCATACGCTGCGCTGTTCTCTCGCCTTCGTCGAGTACGAGCGTAAGAACTATAGCGAGGCCGCGGCCGCGGCAAAAGTACTTCTCGACCCAACTTTGAATCCGCCCCCACCAAAAGAAGTCATCGAGATGGCCCGCGCGCTCTGGTTTAAGGCCAAGGATCGACGCGCCGCAAGCGAGAAAGATGACCGCTCTTCGGAGAGGAATTCGAGCCCCTCGGCACCCAAGAAGCAACCGGAATTCCATGCCTCTTCGCCGACGAAGCGTATAATCTCGGAAGAACCGCCGTCACCATCGGGCCGCACCGAGCCTGCCTGGGAGGCGGCTCGTGCGGGCCGCATGACCTTGGAGAAGAGCGCGTTGGGGCGGGACATCCTGGCTTACGCGCGCGAACAGGGAATACGGTTTAAGTTTGCTGATTTACCGCCGAACGTCGGGGCTCAGTTCGAGTCCGGGGACAAGGCAATATCGGTGCCTCGAAACTTTGCCAACGAAGATCCGATGGAAGCGGCAGTTCTGATTGGTCATGAGGGTTTTCATGCGCGTCAAATACTTCGTGAGGGTATGAAAGCGAGTGTCGAAGTTGAGCAGGACGCTAATTTCGCCGATCGCGTCATCTATCATGAATTAATCGACGCGGGCGTGCGGCGGTTGCCGAGAGGGCATCCTCGGGAGGAGAACTACCGCAGGTTCGTGGATCAGGTTCAGCATCAGGATTTTTCGCAGTATAACCGAGACATCGGGAGTCTCTACGAAAAGCAACGGGTGCCGATGCTGATGCGAGCAGTCGATAAGATTCCAACGCGACCGATGCGCTGGCTGTTGAGTGGCGCATTTTCGGTGATTGACGCCGACTTCTTGCGGGATTTTGAGACATTGGACTATCAGGAGACGAAACTGTGGAATCAGACAGAAAGAATTGGCATCTTGACTACCCGGAAAGAACATCGGGCCGAGCAGGCATGGCAACTCAAATGGATGAAGGAACACCAGCAAGATTTTCCACCGCCCGTCTGGCCGCACTGAGCGTCTTTGCGCTGCTGTGCGCCGGCTGCGGCCAGGGGCCTGCTGCGCCCGCGACGGGGCTTTTCTTGTCGGAGAAAGGAGGTTTTTCTCTCGAGCTTCCGGGCGATTCTTGGACAAAAGAAGTTCGCAATTCCAACCCGAGCGATTTTTTGAATTTGATGCAGGATGACACCGACAATGGGATCGGCCCGAGCGTCTCTATTTACGAGCACAAGAGCCGTACGCGTAAAGAGCTTGAAGATCTTCGAGGAGCAGCGCTCAATGCACGCAAAGACGATCAGTCATTCAAGTCTTTGCCCATTCAAGAAGTTCAGATGGATGGTCGCGTCGGCTTGGTCGAAGATGTGACATCCATCAACGCACTAGCGGCGACCATGCATCGCAAGAGCGGTGAACCCGCTTTCAAGCCGGTGCTCTATCGGGAGACGGCCGTCCATGTTTCTGGGCCGAAAAGGGCGTACATCATTCGATACGCATCTCCCATTTCTCTCTATGACAAGCATCGTCCGGCCTTCGACCGCCTAATCTCCAGCATTAAGTTTACGGAGTAAAAAAGTTCTCGGCGTCGGCGCCTGGTCGTTCAAGTGGGACTGAGCTAAGAGAAGCGCGGCGTGTCGATGCGGGCGAGGCTTTCGAGCTTGTGGTGCCGCTCATCGAGGCCGATCTGCCGGAGCAGGTCCGCGAGGCTCGCGAACTTGCCGTAGTCGGCTTCGAACTCGCTCTCGAACGGGCGCGTCTCGAAATCGGGGTTCTCGACGACGAACCCCATGTATTCGTGCTCGGCGTGATCCTCGAAGTCCGCGTTGAGCGCGTAGCTGTGCTTCGGGTCCACGGCGTAGAGGAACCAGCTGACATGGTAGTAGAAGAACGCGACGAGCTGCGGCGCGACGCGATACAGGAGAAAGTTCTCCTGGACCCCGTTCTTCTGGATTAATTCTTCCAGGATCAGCAGATGCCACTGCTCGTTATCCTGCTGCGCGCGGGATTCTTTAATGAACTCAAAGACCCGCCGCGCGAATCCGGGTTTGGCGTAGGTGTGGGTCATGGCGATGTAGGCCACATGTTCCCAGGCCTGGTACGGCACGCGCGCGATCACCTCGAGAACGGTGAACTTCGACAGCGTGCGTTTTTTCCCGTAGACCAGATCCATGCCGAAGAAAAGGACGCGCGCGAGCAGGCCGTACGGACGGCGAGCTTGGGCCAAAGTCCGCTCCTGCTCCTCCTTGAGGGAGGCCATCAGGTCCTCGCGGAGCCCGAGTGGTCGCTAATGATGGCGATCTTCTGCCAGATCTTCCGGGACAAGCCCGTGGTGAGATCCTCGGCGCCGTCGATGGCCTCGAGCACGACGGGGTCATGCAGGCGGCGGCCATAGATCGCGGCGATCTTGCCGATCATGGATAGAAGCTCGCTTGAGTAGTCGAGGTACCGTCCCAGCTCGAACTGCGTCAGCGTGCGCTTCGGTGAGGACTCCGTGCGCGCGGCCTCGCCGGAGACGATCTCGGGATCCTTGGTCAGTTGGTGCATGTCCACGACGTGGGCCAGCGACTTGAGTTCGTGAACGAGCGCGAGTCCTTTTTTGCGCCGCAGGTTCTCCTCAAGCTTGGCGAAGGAAAGGATGCCGGCGCCGAGCAGAAGCACGATGTTCGCGGCGGCGTCGACGCCTTGGAGCAGATCGGCCACGCTCGAGAAGCCCGGCGCCGCGCTGACGCGCAAAAAGGTCACCCCGACACCGGCGAGGAGCACGACGGCGAGCACCCAGACAGCCGCGCGCAACGGCAGGTGGGCCTTCGCGATCTTCAAGCTTTTGTGGTCGGCATCGCGCGCGGACTTAGTAACCGCCTCGGCGACCTTCAGCAGGCCGGAGCCGGGGAAGCGCTCGGCGATGCGCTTCTGCAAGCGTTCGGAGGTATCGATGACGAAACGGGGCTCAAGGATGAGGCTCATGACGAAAATCGTAGCACAGTTCGAGTTTCTTGGTGTCCGGTCTCAGTCGTAGGAGGGGGCGGCGTATTTGGTCGCGCGGGCCAGGGCCGACCGGGCGCGTTCGCCGTCCGCGGTGAAGCGCGCGGCTTCGGCGCGGGCGCCGGACGCGAGGAGCGCGCCGCGCCAGGGTATCCAGCCCGCGAGCTTCAACCGTGCTTCGGCCTCGGCGCGCGCCGCGTCGAAGCGCTCAGCCGCGCCGGCTAACGCCGCGATGCGGGCTTCCGGTTCGGCCGCCAGGCGAAGCTTGAGCCAGGCGCCGTCAAGGCGAGCGGCGAGGCCGAAATGAGTCGACAGCGGTCTGCTCTCGTCGTTTTCCGCCACGGTTTCCGTAAACGCCGCGCGCGCCGTTTCGCGCGGCGGTCGGGACGAGTATGGGATCAAGGCGTAATCGACGCGCCGGTCTTCGAGCGTGCGGCCGCACATTTCGTCGCCGTGCGAGACGCACAGGTCCCGCGCGCCGATGAGGTCGAGCAGCGTCTCCGACTCCTTCTCGTCGGCCGACGACGCAAGATCGCCGAGGAGCACGAACGGACGGGCCTTTGTTTGGGCGAGAATGAAATCGGCCGCAGCGAGTAACTGTCCAAGACGGCGCGTGGCCGCGGGTCCCTGTCCCGGCTCGAGGCGAGCGGAATAGACGTCGGCCGTCGTCCCGTCTAAATCAAGGCCGGCGCGCAACAGCCCGTAATCGTCGCCGAGGTCGAGCGCGGCGTGGTCGACGATACGCCGTCGGCTCGTGATCGCGAGCCCGAGGCCCGGTTCGTGCACGCGGTGCGGGTGCCCGGCGGCTTGGGCCAGCGCGTCGGCGTCCTCGTCGCGCCAGACCTCCTGGAACGCGACGACGTCGGCGCTCTCGGCTTTGAGGACGACGCTCAGCGCCTCGCGCCGGCTTTGCCAGCCCTGCAGTACGCGGCGCGGGCCGGCCACATTGAGGGTGAGCACCGAGAGGACGAACGCGGCGGCTTTCATTGGGTTACTGTATGATACGCATATCCGGTTGCCTTCGGTCGCCCCAACTCCACCGGTGCGAGTTGGGAAATGTTGAGGATGGTGAGTTCGCTTTGTGCGGGACTGGCTCAGCGAAGTGAACCGCTCCAAGCCGTGACCGCCCGGCCGCCGATCTCCACACGCTCGCCCTTGGGCCGGATCAGCAAAAAGCCGCCACGCTTTGAGGCCTGAAAAGCGGTGAGCACCGGCTTCTTCATTCGCTCGGACCAGTAGGGGCCCAAGGCGCAATGCGCGGAGCCGGTCACCGGATCCTCCGAAATTCCGTCGGCGGGAAAGAAGCAACGCGAGACGAAGTCGTGGGTCGAGCGCCGGGCGGCGGCCGTTAAGATCAGCCCTTTGCGGGTCAACGCCGACCAGGTCGTGAGATTTGGCGCGGCGCGGCGTATGGTGTCTTCGGAGTCCATTTCGAGGAGATAGACGCCGTCGTTTTCGCAGAAGGCGAGGGGGGTGTCGACAAGAGCCGCGAGGAGCCCGGGCGGCGGCTTGGCCGGCGTCACGGGCAGGGCGGGCAAATCGAGAATGATCCATTCGCCGTCGCGGCGCGCGCTCAGCACCCCGCTTTTCGTTTCAAACCGCGCGGTCGAAGCCGGGGGGAGTCGGCCCGATTCCCATAGCGCGTGCGCGGCCGCCAAGGTCGCGTGTCCGCAGAGGGGAACTTCCACGGACGGCGTAAACCAGCGCAGTTGATAACCGCCCGGCGTGGTTTCGACGAAGGCGGTTTCAGAGAGATTGAACTCGGCCGCCACGCTTTGTCGCCACGCGTCATCCCGCGGCCCATCCAGGAATACGACCGCGGCGGGATTGCCGGTGAAGGGCTTATCCGCGAAGGCGTCGACGACGCAGACGGGAAGCCCCACGCTGTTTAAGGGAGGGGAACGCCTTCGGCCTTGAGCATGCGTCGCTTTTGCGCGACTCCGCCCGCGCCGGAGTAACCGGTCAGTCGCCCATCGGCGCCGACCACCCGGTGGCAGGGCACGGTGGGCGCGAATGGATTCTTGCCCAGCGCCATGCCGACAGCGCGCGCCGACTTGGGTTTGCCGATGCGCTTGGCGATCCAACCGTAGGTGCGGACCTGGCCCTTTGGGATCTCAGCGCAGGCTTTCCAGACCGCCTGATAGAACGCAGAGGAGGACTTCATCGCGACGAGGATTTTCTTCGGGAGTTTCATGGTGGTCCTATTTTACCAAGGTTGCGGCGTCCGCGCGCGCCGCCTGGGCGGGCGCGTGCAGAAGCACCACCCCGGACAAAACCGCCAGGACCCCGGCGATCTCGAATCGATTGGGGATGTTCCGGAAGAAAATATAATCCCAGAAAACGGCGATGATCGGCGCCACATAGGTCACGGCGCTGGCGCGAACCGCGCCCCACTCCCGGATCAGGTGAAAATAAATGAGGAACGCGATGGCGGTGGAGAAAACGCCGAGATACGCGATTGAGATCGCGGCTGCGGGCGAGCCGATCACGGCCCGCGCGGACGGCCACGGTTCCGCGAAGAGCGAAAGCGCGAAAAGAAAGGCGAGGCTCGCGCAATTCTGATGGAAAACATTGGCGCGGAAATCGACCTTGGCCGCGCCCGACAGCAGCGAGCGCGTCAGCAAGGTGCCGACCCCGTAGCAGATCGCCATGAGGAAAACGGCGGCGGTGCCGGCGAGCTCACCGCGCGTGCCGGCGAAGGTCAGCAGCGGACTGCAAATGATCGCGATGCCGCCGAAGCCGAGCAGCAACCCCGTAGTCTTGCGCGCGGTGAACGACTCGCCGCTGCCGGCGAGCAGGCCGAGCGTGAAGGTCCAGAGCGGCACGGTGCCGTTGATGATTCCCGCCAGGCCGGGCGAGATGCGCTTCTCGCCCCAGAACAAGAGCGCGAAGGGCACGCCCTGCGCGAAGAGGCCGGCCAGCCACATCTTGCGGCGCGTCGGCCCCGATACCCTCAGGTTCCGGCCTTGAGAGAGAAAGAGCGCCGCCAGGACGACGAGAGCCACGGCGACGCGCAGCATCGCGCAGAAAGTGGGGGGGAAGACCTGCACCGCGAACTTGATCGCGACGAAAGAGCCGCCCCAGAACGCGGCGAGCAGCGCGAAAAGAAGAATGTCGACGGTCTTACGCGACATGCCGAAGTCTCATGCCGGAACTATCTTGCCTAAGACGCGGGGCCCGCGCGCGCCTGTCGCGGTCGGCGCGTTATTGGGCTTCCCGTCGAGGGCGCGGGAAGCGAGCCAGGCAAAACAGGCGGCTTCCTTGGCCATGACGGCCATCGCGGTGATGCCGACGGGCGCGGGCGAAAACAAGGCGCGTAGGCGGCGCATAAGGTGGGTGTTGAGCGCGCCCCCGCCGGAGACGACGACTTCGCGGAGCGGTCCGGGGGAATTCTCAAGGACGGCAAGCCAAAGGGAACGCGCGGTCAGGTCGCACAGAGTGGCCAGGGCGTCGGGAAGATCCTTCGGCGATAGCCTCGGATAAATCCGGTCGATAAGCGCCGGGCCGAATGTCGAACGGTCGAGGGATTTCGGCGGCGCCTTAAGAAAATAGGGATTGGAGAGAAGACGCTTCAACAGCTTTTCGTCGACGGTTCCCGAGGCGGCGAGGCGGCCGCCGGCATCGTAGTCTCGGCGGCCTTTCGTGGCGCGGCGCACGGCTTCGTCCATTAACACGTTGCCGGGGCCGGTGTCGAAGGCGGCGTGGATCTTGCCATGGCCGAGGATGCTCGCGTTTGAGATTCCGCCGATGTTGACCACGGCCTTAAGCGGCCCGCTCCCATACAGAAAGAGATCGAAGGCGGGGACCAGCGGCGCGCCCTGACCGCCGGCGGCCATGTCTCGCGGCCGAAAGTCGGCAACGACCGTTACCCCCGTGCGCTCGGCGATGACGGAGGGCTCGGCAATTTGCAGCGTATTGGGGGGCGTCGCGTCCGGTCCGTGCCAAACGGTCTGGCCGTGGGAGCCGATGACAAAAACGCGGGAGCGGCCGGCGATTTTGAGCGCGGCGGCGGCGAAAGTTTCCCCAAGCTCGAAGTTCAGGCGCGAGAGCTCTGCGACGGTAAGACCCGGCGCGCCCAGGACGCGCTGCTTAAGCGCGGCAGAATACGGGTAAGTGTGGTGGCGCACGACGCGGATCTCGTGCGAGCCAATCGTCACGAGCGCCGCGGTTACGCCGTCGGCGGAGGTGCCGGACATCAAGCCGACGGCGAGGCGGGGGCTCATGGCGAGGACTTTACCAAATGCGCCCTCACTGGTGGTTACGGCTTCCCCATTGACAGACGGGGATGCCGGGGCTACCCTCAGAAGACCCCTATGCGGATCACGCGAGTTTTGCTCGCCGGTCTGCTGTCCGTTTGGACGGCATTGTCTCCTGTCGTCGCGGCCCATGCCGCGACGCCCACGCTCGCCCAGGCCGACGCCTCCATCGCCGAGATCCGCAAGCTCGACCCTGCTTTGGCCAACGACCTGGTGAAGCTGAAGGCCGAGGTCGATTCCTTCATCCCCGAGAACCTGCCCGACGGGGCGGCCCTGCCCAATGTCCCCGCCGATAAGATCGCCGAAATGGACCGGCGCGCGCACGACTGCCTGGACCGAGTCCAGATTCTCATCGCCAGCAAAAAGCTGAAGCCGAGCGTGACCGATAAGAACCTGTCTCCTTCCTTCTCCTACATCCTGCCGCGCCTGTATGTGATCGGCCTGCTGTCCGCGCCGTTGCATCTCGAGGAAATTTCGCAGGCGTTGGGCGAAATCGAACGCCGCGCGGCGGCGCTCGACACGGAGACCGCCGGCGTGAGCCCGAACGCCCCGCCGTCGGTGCGCAGGCCCTTCTCGGAGCGCCTTAATTCCTTGAATGCTGAGGGCACGCGCGTGTGGAACCGCCTGCACACGGCGGCGCTCAACATCGACGATCTGGGAAACAAGATAATCGAAGAGCCTTTGAAAAACGGAAAGGCCCGGACGGGTTTGAGCGACTCCGGCAAGCTTGAATTAAAGAGCAACCCTCTTCAGACGCGCGTCGCCGACCTCTCGGTGACGCTGCAGGCGATTGATTACCGCTTGAATGGCGCTGCGGCCGCAGCGAACGCCGAAGCGGCGACGGCGCAGTCCCAGGCGCTTCAGGCCCGCATGAACGGCCGGCTTACCGATCCTTTCGGGAAGAAGGCGAGCGCCGGGCCCGCCGCGGCCGACGGCGTCACGGGCGGCGGGGGCGGCTCCCGCAAAGGCGGCGCGGCTGAGATGGCGGCCCTGGCCGCTGCGGTGCCGCGCGTCGCGCGCGCGAAGACCTTGCTCGATATCGGCCATGTTCCGTCTCCCGTCGAGCTGGATCTGCCGGAAGGACCCCAGGCGGCCGTCTTTACCGGCGGCCGCGGGCGAGATTCCGCCCCGAAGGACACCAAGGCGGTCAACCGGCTGCGCGCGGCGGGAAAAACTCTCACGATCGGAAATCCGGAAAGGCGGGCGGAGTTCGTGTATCGTCAAGAAGGCGAAACATGCGCAATCGCGGCCCAGGTTCAGGTGCTGGCGGACTCAGGGGCGGTGCCGGCGGACCCGAAAGCGTTGAAGGCAAAGGAAGACGAGCTGTACCAACGGGCAATAGCGCTCGGCTACTTCGAGGGCTCCGCCGGCGATAAAAAGCGCCGCTTCCACGGCGGGACCAGCGGCCAGTACGGCGGCAATCTGCTCGACATGCCGATGCGCAAGCGCGCGGCGGCGAGCGAGGACGACCTGTTCAAGGCCGTATCCACGGGCCGCATGGTCATCGTGAACATGAAAACCGCCGCACTGTGGAACACCCGAAAGTTTAACGGCGGGCACACCGTCGCGATCACCGGAGTCGAGATCTCCCGGGATTCCGGCAAGCCGTTGGGCTACTATATCAACGACACCGGAACGAATGAAGGCGGACGATTCGTGGCGGTCAAGCAATTCATGGCCGCCTGGAAGCCCTGGGGTTCTCTGATGATCGAGCCGTTATGAGAAAAATGTACGCGCTTTGCGCCGCGCTCTTGCTGTCCTGCGCCTGCCGAAAGGCAGAGGTGCCGACTTCGCTGGCGACCGCGCCGGCGGCGGAGGCGACCTCCAATCTAACGGCCGCAATTCGCGACGCGCGCAACGCCGAGGGCTGCCGCCGTATGATCGCTCAGGAGTGGGCCGTGGGGCGCCCGGTGCCGCTCGCGTCCGGTCGCTTCGAGGTCTTCTACTATCCCATGAGCGGCGCCCCGCCCCAGGACCCTGTGATGGCCGAGCCGACGGCCTCGGCCGTCGTGGACGCCGCAGGCGCGCCGCCCTCCTGCCGGGTTTGGCCCGGGGTGCCCCAGGATTTGGCCGCGCCGCATTGGCCCGCCGCGGCGGAGGCGCTTGACGCCGATGCGTTTGACGCGAAGTCGGCCAAGCTCGACGCTCTTACCGTGGCGGCCGGCCGCGCTTTCGCGGCCGGGAAACATCCCTCACCCGCCGACGCGGCCCTGGCCAAGGAGTACTTCGAGCTTTTTGACGCCATGGCGGAGCTGCCACTGCGCCGGCATTATTACCGCCTTAATCCCGCCTTCTGGGAGTGGCTGCGCGCCGCCGGCGGGCGCTCCTTGCCCAAAGCGTAGCGAGGGCTCCTAGCGTGTCAGCGAGGTGAGCGCGCCGTCGAGCGTCGGGTGGCGGAACGCGTAGCCGCACGCAAGGAGCTTCTGGGGCGTCGCGCGCTGGCCCTTGAGAAGCAGGGCCGACATCTCGCCGAGCGCAAGGCGCACCGCGAAAGCCGGCGCGGGGAGAAAGACGGGGCGGCGCAGCGCGCGGCCGAGGGACTTCGTAAACTCCGCGTTTGTCCTCGCTTCGGGCGCAGTGACATTCACGGGGCCGTCGAGTTTCGCGTTGTCGAGGGCGAAGAGAATCGCGCCGACGGCGTCATCGATGTGGATCCACGGGAACGGCTGGCGGCCCGAGCCGAGCGGTCCGCCCACGCCTATCTTGAAGGGCGTCAGCATCTTGGCGAGCGCCCCGCCTTCTTTGCCGAGGACCACGCCGAAGCGGGTCATCGCGACGCGGACCTCAAGCTTCTCCGCGGCGCGGGCCTCGCGCTCCCACTGGCCGCACAGTGCGGCGAGGAAGTCCGTTCCTTGCGGCGCGTCTTCGGCGCATTCGCCTTCGGGCTCCTCGCCGTAATAGCCGACGGCGGAGGCGTTGACCAGGACGAGCGGGCGCTCCGTCGCCGCCGTGATCGCGGCGACGATGTCGCGCGTCGAATCGATGCGGCTCTTAATTAACGCGAGCTTACGCTCCGGCGTCCAGCGCGCGCCGGCCACGCTCTCGCCGGCGAGATTAACGACGGCGTCGGCGCCGTTGACGGCCATGACCCAAGGCCCGGGATCGCGCGCGTTCCAGAGGCGCGCGTCCACCTTCCCGTCCCAACGCAGTTGCGCGGCATGGAGGTCGCGCGTGAGCAGGACGACCTTGTCGCCGCGCGCGAGCATTGCTTCAATGAGCGCGCTGCCGATGAAGCCCGTGCCGCCCGCGAGGACCACTTTCATGCCTGTATTATGAGATTTTTCGGGAGGCATGTACGGGAGTCGGCGATTGCGCGCGGGCCTCTTCGCGCAGCGGCGTTTTCGCCCGTGCCGGCGGCGTCAGCTCGAACCATGTCCAGGTCATGCGCGAGATCCAATGTCCGCTGCAGGGGCCGCATCGCGCGAACACCGGTTGAAGGCGGTCCAGGCTTCCCATTTCTAGCGGGACTGCGCACTGCGGGCAGAGCATGGGAGGGGAGGTCTCGTCTCGGGGAATGGCGAGCCAGGTGCTGTCGTTCGTTCCGTAAGCGGTGAGCCAGCGCATGAGGTCATCCGAATCGCACCAGGTGCCGTCGCACTTCGGGCACTCGCCGCCGGAGACGGGATGGCAGGATTTCAACGGGCTCAACGCGCCGGCGCATTCCGGGCAGTAACGCCCTCCAGGACGCCGGGCGTAGGTGCGCCAGATTCGTGTGGTCACGGCGACGGTGAGGTCGAGGCCGCGCGACAGTTGGGGGCCGGCGACGGCGATCAGGACTGGTATCGACAGCAACGCGTACGCCGTCTTGTGATAGCCGGAGATCCAAATCAGGCCGACGGAGAACAGGGCGACGATGATGCCGCACAGGAGCATGCGCTGCTCCAGGCCGTCCTTGCCGCAGGCTCCTCCGGGACATCCCATATCTTCGAAGTATAACCCCGCTCCGACCGAAAAACAAGGCGGACCTGCACTGCAATGGTTCTCGACGGGGTATCCATTTAACCGGACCAATAGTGAGATCAATCGGATTGCAGTCCTATAAGCCGCCATTTGGTCGGAACCTGGGCGCGAACTCGCACCG
>JAYTSX010000294.1:0-14952 GCA_043745445.1 Elusimicrobiota bacterium | reverse complement strand
GCGGGCAGCTGGTGGTATTGGAGAAGTCGAAATGAGCGACGAGTACCGGCAAGAGCCGCCCCAGAAGGACATCCGCGATCGCCCTTCTCGCGCCCGCTACGACAAGATCAAGTCCACGCTCGACCTCAAGTGGCGCCGCCGCGCGCTTCAGAGCGAGCGCATGACGCGAGAGCTCGCCGACCATCTCTGGGACGCGTTTGAAAATCCATGGACGTGGTGCGGCTTTTGGCTGCTTCAGCCCGATGGCAAAATGTTTCAGCCCGGCCCCGCCCGCCCCGCGCCGGAGACGGCGGCCGTTTCCGTCGAGGGCGCGATCGCCGATGCCTTGCGTACGGGAGATTCCAAGTCCGGCGGGAAGACGATATTCGTGCCTGTATTCGACAAGAACGCCCGCGTGTGGGCGGTGTTTGAGGCGCGCTCATCCGCCGCGTTTGACGACATGGACGCGCGCTGGATTGAACGCCTCTTCAAGCCGTTCCAGACGATCGAGAAGCTCCCGCCGCAACCGTTATGAGGATGATTTCCTTCTGCCGAATTGCGCTCGTCGCCAGCGCCCTCTTCGCGCCGTCCGTTCGGGCAGCCTCACCCCGGGCCAAGGGCCCGCTCGTGCCGGCCGTTCCTTGGGCGAAGATTCTCAATACCGTTAAGCGTATCGGCGAGATCAAAGACGATCCTCCGTTCGTCACGCAATCGCTGACGGTCAAGAATAAAGCCGGCTCCATGACCACGGTGCATAAGATCGAGGTCAACCGAATGGCCGGCGCGGACGCCAAACATGGGGTGGTGGGCGTGGAGCTGATAGTCACAGAGGACTCGCTGATCCTGAAATCCGGCACAATTCTCAGCGAAGCGTGGACTTTCTTGATCGACTTCGACGGCCGGCTCGATTCGGCCGTCTATAAAAAACGCGTCGATGTCGCCGGAACCGAGCCGGTCGTGGACCCGCCCGTGATGATGGATGTCTCCGATGCGAAGACAAAGGTGAAATTAGACGAGATGCTCAAGTTCTGGTCCGCGCGTTGAGGCCATAAAATGGCCCGCCCGGAACCGTATAGATTCCGGGCGGGCGCTCCTGGTTGGGGTCGACGCGAGCTGTTGTCGTTCGAGAAAGCCTTACTGTCGCGTCTTAGGAACATCGTAACAGACCCCCGTTTCTAATTTATTTCGGCCGAAAGTCGTTCCGGTGTCGGACCGTGGAAGATTCGGGAAAGATAAGCCATACTAATGATCATGCGACACCTCACGGCTTTGACGGCTCTTCTTGCTCTCGGGCTCCTGTCGAGCTGCGGGGAGGTGACGGTGCGCAACGATATCCCATCGTCGTACGGCGCGCCCGCTCCGGGGACGTCCCCCTTGGCTCCCGGCGAGACTCGTCTTGATCCGGCGATTTCCAACGCGCTGATCAGGCTCGCCGAGGAACGCCGCAACCTTAAACGCGACCTGACCAAGATCGAAGGCACGCCCGTGGCCGACATCCTGACGGTCGGCTCGCCCATCGGCTACATGCTCAGAAACCGTTTCCTTAACGTCGGCATTCCGCTTGGTGAGGCGTTCGCGACCAGCACCGACCCCGCCTTCCGCGCCCAGCTGCTCGAGCTCTCGCGCTGGGACCGCGACGGTGAGTCCCGCGCAGCGGCGCTGATCGCTCTCGCGCGAACGCATGACCTCAAGTACCTCCAGGTGTTCAACGAGGCGCTGATCCATCTTGATCCCGCCGTGCGCTTTGGCGCGCTCGAGGCGCTCGTCCGGTTCGAGCACCCGCGCGAGGCGATGCCGCTTCTGGCCGCCGCCTCCGAGCGGGATACCGAGCCCCTGCTGCGCGTTTACGCCGCCGCGGGCCTGGCGCGCATGGGCGACGTCGCGGGCCTGCATCGCGTGCGTGCGTTCCTGGACAACCCGTCGTGGGTCGTCAAGGCCCTGGCCGCCAAGTACCTTGGCGAGCTCGGCTCGTCCGAGGACTACGACAACCTGCTTGCCCGCGTGGACCGCGAGGTCGGCAACGACTTCGTCGTCGCGGAGTACTGCGTTTCGGCGCTGAAGCTCTGGCCCAAGAAGAAGGCCACGCAGGCGAACGCCGCGGCCCCGGCCCCGGCTCCCGCTCCAGCCCCCGCGCCTACCGCCGGCGACTTGGCCATGTTCTCGCTTGAGCCCCTGACCGTCACTGCGCCGCGCGTAAAGCAAGAAGAACTGATTGACCCGCGCATCAACGCGCATTTGCTCCGTCTCCTACAGCAGCGCATGGACGCGCGCCCCGACGCGCTCGCCTCGAGCGACTCCTCGCTGTTCAACCTGGGCCGCCTGTCCACGCTGACCGGCTACTCCCTGAAAACACGCTACACCGAGATCGGCTTCCTCCTCACGGAAGGTCTCGGCGGCACCAAGGACTACCAGCTCCAGCGCGAGCTCGAGAATGCCGCGCGCCTGGCCAAGAATGTGCAGACGCGGGCGGCCGCGCTCGTGGCGCTCGCATACTCAAAGGACATGCGCTACCTGAACCTTTTCCAGGGCGCGCTCAACGATCAAAATGTAACGGTGCGCTTTGCCGCTCTTGAGTCCCTGCTCATCCTGGCGGACCGTTCGGTCCAACTTCAGCTCGGCGGGTCCGCCCGCAATGACCAGTCGGTGGCCGTTCAGATCTATGCCGCGGCCGGCATGTGGCGCATGGGCGACAGCTTCGGCAAGGAAATTCTCCTGCGCCTTCTCGACCACAAGGATTGGTTCGCGCGCGCGATGGCGGCGTACTACATCGGCGAAATGGGCGGCGGCTATGAGTACCGCCGCCTTCTCCAATATTTGGACCGCGAGACGGATCCGTCGACGCGTGCGGAGCTGGCGACCGCGCTCATGAAACTTCACCCGAGAAAGGATGAGCCTTGAATAACAGCCCCTTAATGGCGTTGGCGCTTACCGGCGGAGGCTGGGTCATCTGGGCCCTGATCCTCAGTTCGATCGGCGGCGTGGCCGTGGCCTATGATCGCTGGAATCTTTTAAAAGAAGAATCGAAGGCGCTCGCGGCCCTGCGTCCTGTGTTCCTCGCGGCTCTCGCCGCTGAGGATCTCGGCGCCGCCGACAAGGCCGTCAAGGCCAATCCCGGCGCCGCGGCCCGCGTCCTCTCCGAGCCCGATAATCTTGCCGCGGCCTTGTCTGATGAAAAGCGCCACCTTGAAGGCCGCCTTCTATGGCTTGGCACGCTCGGCAACAACGCGCCGTTCGTCGGCCTGTTCGGCACCGTGCTCGGCGTCATTAAGGCTTTCCATGACCTCGCCGAGTCCGGCGCCGGCCCGGAGGTCGTCATGGCCGGCCTGTCGGAAGCGTTGGTCGCGACCGCCGTCGGCCTCCTCGTCGCCATTCCAAGCGTGCTGGCCTTCAACTTCCTTCAGAAGAAGATGCGCGACCTGCTCGCTGAAACGGAGTCGCTCGGCTTGCGCTACTCCTCCGCCCGGACTCCTCATGCACGCCAGCGATGACGACGGCCCCATAACCGGGATCAACGTCACTCCGCTGGTCGACGTCGTGCTCGTCGTCCTGATCATCTTCATGGCCACCGCGCCGATGATCGCGCGCCGGGCCATCCGCGTGGAGGTCCCCAAGGTGGCGAAGTCCGACAAGTCCGCCACCGATGCGCTCGCGGTCGCGTTGAACGATAAACGAGAGCTGACTTTGTCTGGAAAGCCCACAACGCTAGTAGAACTGAAGCGAGTGCTGTCCGCGGCGATCGCGGCAAAACCCGAGCAGGCCGTCTCGCTGTCCGCAGATAAGACCTTGCCCTATGGCGATGTTGCCGAGCTTCTCGACGCCGTGCGTTCCTCCGGCATCAAGAAGGTCGGCCTGGAGGTGCGCCGCAAGTGACGATGATCGCCGACAAGAGAAGGGCTCCCCAGCCCCCGCCCTTCAAGAGGTCGCTCGGCATGTCCGCGGGAATGCACGCGCTGTTCTTCGCGGCCCTCTGGATCTTGCCGCACTTGAGCTGGAAAACAGATCCGCCGTTTGAAGTCGAGATTACGAGCCCTTTCCTCGGTGACGGCCCCGCGAAGCTGGGAGCCCCGAAGGCCTTCGTGCCGGGCGTTCCCGCTAAGATTAATGTCACGCCCGACATTCCGATTCCGGTCGCGCCCGTGCCGAAGGCGCCTGAGCAGCCCAAGGACTGGACCCTTCCCGGACCGAGCACGAAGATCATCGAGACGCCCACGCCGCCCGTCGCGACACCCGGCGGCGCCGTCGGTGGCACCGGCACCGCGGCCAAAACCGGCGGCTCGGGAGAAGGTTCGGATGACGGCGTACCTGGCGGCACCGGTCATGGCGGCACGCCGCTTAAGGAGTTGCCGCGCCTGCTCAATCTCGCCGAGGTGCTTGCCGGCATGAAGCGCCTGTATCCGGAAAGCGAGCGTCAGGCGGGGCGTGAGGGCGCGGTCGTCATCACGATCCATCTCGGGGTGGACGGCTTGGTGTCGTCCGCCGACATTATGCGCACGGCCGGCCCGGCGTTTGACGAGGCCGCCAAGAAGGTCGGCGCGCTGATGCGCTTCTCGCCCGCGATCGGCTTAAATGGAAAACCGGTGCCCGTGCGCATGCCCCAAGAAGTCCGCTTTCGTTTGACGGACTAAGATTTTCCGGCGGCCCGGGCGGCGGCGGACAATAGAGCGAGAATTAAAATTATTTTCATGGCGCCACCCTATCAACTTTAGGGGCGCTTGATTTCGAAGACGACGGTCGGGTCGGGGGAGCCGTCAGGCTTTTGGCGCTCGAGGCGACCGACGAGCTTGCCGCCGATTTTCTCCATGGCTTTGCGCGAGCGGAGATTATTCTCACCGACGTGAAAGAGCGCGCGGCGAACATAAATGAACGCGTGGTCGAGCATCACGAACTTGAGCTCGCGGTTGTAGTTCCCGCCCCAATATTCGCGCGTGAGGAAGGTGAAGCCGATGCAAATGGAATCCCTGCCCTCGACATCGTAATAGCGCGAGGTGCCGATGATCTTCCGGGTCGTTTTATCCAGGATTGCGAGCGCGCCGCGGGATTTGAGGGCGCGGTTGAAGAACTGCTCAAACACCCGCTTTTCATGCCGGTCCGGCGCCGGGTGCTGCTCCCAGATGAGGGGATCTGAAGCGGCGGCGTAGAGCTCCTCGAAGTCCTCAAGTTTAAGCGGACGCAGGTAGAGGCGCGGGCTATGGAGGACGGGCTGAAGCTCCATCAGCGCTTGAGGCGTCGCGAGGCGAAGAAAACCGAGACGGCCAGCGCGGTGAACGCGCCGCAGATCCAGACGAGCGCGCGCGTCATGGGCATCGCGTCGAGTAATCCCCCGATCGCGAGCGACGCGAGCGCTGACCCGATCACGAAGGCCCCGTACAGGAAGCTGATCGCGCGCGGCTGATTTTTTTCCGAGACGGAGCGCTGAACCTCGGAGCGTAAGGAGAGGTCGCTCGCGGCCCAGCTCATCGAGGAGAAAAGGATCAGGGGCAGCAGAATGGGAAGGCTGTGTGAGAAAGCCAAGGTCCAGATCAGCAGCAGGCCGAGCGCGCCCCACTTGACCCATCCCCGCGAGCTGGGGAAGCGCGAGGCGAGCCTCAGGAGCACGGCCGCGCCGGCGAGTTCACCGGCGTTCGAGGCGGTCAACAGCCAGGCCGAGGCCGCGGGATTTTCCAGCACCTTTTTTGCGAACACGGGTATGAGCAGGTTCTCGAAAACGCGGTGGACGATTTGCGGCAGGACGAAAGCGAGGCCCACCCAGCGCATGCGTCCGTCGCCCAGAATGAGCTTCGCGCCGGCCTTGATGTCGCTGAAATACGCGCGGATTTTCGCGCCGACTCCGCCCGCGGAAGGAGGAATGTCGGCAGGGAGGGGATGCTTGACGCGCCAGAAGTACCAGGCGGCGAGCGCGAAGGCCGGGGGCTGGATGGCCAAGGACCACAGCGGGCCGACGAAGCCGATCAAGGCGCCCGCGGCGAGAGCGCCAACGACGCCGGCGGTCTCGTAGGAAATGTGGAGCTTGGCGTTGTACTGCTTGAGGGCGGTCTCGTCCTGGCCAAGGAGCAAGGTGGGAATCGAATGGCGCGTGGTCTCGATGACGCCGGTCACGCCGCCGATCAAAAGGTAGAGAGGGATGAGGGTCGTCATGGACAGAGCGCCGACGGCGCCGACGCCGATGAGCGTCGCGACGAGGACGGCCTGGACGCCGACGGCTCCGGCGAGGACCTTGCGGGCGGAGAAGCGGTCGGCGAGGCCGCCCGCCATGGCGGCGAATACCGCCTGCGACAGACCGTAGATAACGACAAGCCCGGCGACGGCGGAGATGCCGCCAAAGGCGGTGAGAGCGAGGAGGGGGACGCTGAGGGTGATGGTTTCCATGCCGGATTTCATGACGGCGGTGCCGGTCATCATGCGGCGGACGTTGATTGCTGTTTCGGGGTTTGGGGTGCGGGGAGTGGGGGGAGAGAGGGCGGGGGGTTCGGAGATGGACGGGGCGGAGAGGACGGGTGCGGAGTCGTCGGGGTGGTTGGGGGACTCTCCGGTGAGAAGGGCGAAGCTGCGGGCGGCGGTGTGGGGGGCGGCGGAGAGGGGGGCGTCGTGAAGCGACTGAGTCAGGGCTTGGGCGGCTAGGACGCGTACCGGCAGCGATAACGGCGGGGCGATAGCGGGGGTGATGCTTGCCGGCGAAATGGCGGCTTGGAGGGCCGGCGCGGCTTCAACGGCGATTAAAGAAAAGGATGGAGTCGGAGATAATGACGGGGACAAAGTGAACGGCAACGGATTTGAGAAACTCGAGGGGAGACCGGCGCCCGTGACGGAGAGGGCGGGGGAGGTGATATTGATCGGCTTCGCTGATCGAAATTGGGCGACGGCGGGCGAGGGGCAGGCCAAAAGAACGGAAAGGACAAAAGAAACAATGCGCACTTTATTTTTTGGAGTTATTGATGGCGTAGACAATTAATGCGGCGGCGCCGATGGGCCAGAAAATATTGGGCATGATGAAAAAATATCCGGCCGTTAAGATGGCGGCCATGATTACGGCGAGGGTTGGGGTCAGGGGTTTCGGGGCAAGGGCGCCGGAAGTGATGTCGGGTTTTTGAGACTTCACAACCTTAGCGGCCCTCCAGGCGACATAAAGGGCGGCGGGAATGGTCGCGATGCCGAGCCACGGCATTCCGATTGCGGTGAAGACGATCGAGAGAGCGAGCAGGCCGTTGAAGAATCCGTGAGCGGCCATTGAGGCGAGGATGCCCTCTTTGTAATACACCCGGCTCAAGATGAGCGCGTGAACGAATCGGGTCGCGAAGAGAACGGGATCGGAGGTTTCGTGGAGCGCGACAAAGATGAGCGACGTGATGGTCGCCGGGATGATAAATGAGCCGAGGTGAAGCTTGGCGGACAGCTTGGCGAGGCGGCCTTGCATGCCGCCGCGGAAGATGGCCTCTTCGGAGATGGGCGCCATGACGGCGGCGCCGACCCAGACGGCGAGGGCCTGGAGCGCGGTCATCCCCACGGTGCCGCTGGGTCCCTGGTAGTTCGGGTGGAGTTGATAGCCGAACAACTGCGCGACTACGACGGTGACCATGGTGATCGCGAGCGGGATCACGGCAGCGAGGAAGCCGACGGAGAGTGTGCGCTTGACAGAGGTCGCGGCAGGCGCGTTGTTCGGACCGCGGAAGGTTTTGACCCAGCGCGGGCCGCGCGCATTGGAGGGGGAGAGGCGCGGCGAGTCCGAAGCCGCGGAGCGGCCGGAGACGGCGAGCGCTTCCGGGCGGGCGGTCGAACCTTCGAACAAGCCGTCGAGTGCAACGCGCGAGGAGTCGGGCGCGCCGGTCTTGGCGGCGGCGGTCAGCGATGTCGAGCCGGTCTTCAGAGCGGCGAGAGCCGCAACGGGCGACGCGGCGATTTTCTCCGGCGTGGCGGCTGCGGGTTGGATGGCGGCGTTGAGCGTCGACGGTGCGAGGATTGTGATGGCCGCGGCATTGACGACGCCCGGCACGGACATCGCGGGTGTCAGTGCGGCGGAGGGTGAAAGCGAGGGAATGAGGGCCGTCTGGAGGCTCGCCGTCGGCAAAGTGAAGTTCGAAGCGCCGAGGCCGTTGATCGAGGCGCCCGCGGCGCCGATTGAACCGACGGGGGCGATGACTCGTGCGGCGCCCATGTTCTGCGCGGCGGCCTGATAAGGGGCGAGGCCGGGGGCGGCGAGGACGAGGGAAAGGGAAAGAAAAACGGAGACAAAGCGGGCGATTCGGTTCATGGAACCAGTATAGCGGGGGGTGAGGGGGAGGGCGTGGTCCGAGAGGGCGTTATCGGGACGGCACAGTGCCTATGAGGAAGGGGGACCTAGGTCCTACGCGGTTTTGCCGGCGGCGCGGACGGTCGCCATGACCTTGAGGATGTCCTCTCCATAGCGGTTGCGCTTGAGCTCGGAGAGCGGGCCGAGCGGGTCCCCTCCGCTATCGCGGCAGGCGTGGATGGAGAGAACGCGTAGGTTCTCGGTCGTCATGATGACGACGGGCTCGACGGAGTCTTTCTCGGAGCGGCTCTTGCGCCAGGCGCGAAGGGCCTCGAAGGTTCGCCACTCAAGGTCTGAGAGACGCTTGCGTTCGGGCGCGGCGGCCGTGGGGCGGGTGATCGGCGGCTCAGCCTTTCCCTTTGCAACGGCGGCGAGGAGGCCGGTGGCAAAGCGTTCCAGGATGTAGGGCGACATGCTGCGGACCGCGGCGAGCGCTTCGCGCGTCTCGGGCATCGCCTGGGCGATGCGGACCATCAGATCTTCGGGCATGACGCGAAACGGCGCGCGGTCGCGCGATTGGGCCTGCTCCTCGCGATACAGCCAGATTTCCTTGAGGACGGCCATCTGCTGGCCGCCGATGTCGTCGCGCCCGACGAGTTTCCAGAAGCCGTCCTGGTCGAATGTCTTAAGGTTGGGCTCGAGAGCGGCCAGGTCGGCGAAGGATTCTTTCGCGTCGTCCATGCGGCCCTTCTCAATGAGCATCTTCGTCTGGATGTCGGCCAGGCGCATGAGGAAATGGGTGTCGCCCTGCGCGTAGCGGAGCATCTCTTGCGTCAGCGGGCGCTTGCCCCAATCGGCGCGCTGGAGCTTCTTTGAGATCACGAGGCCGAAGTGGCGCTCGATGGCGGCGGCGAGGCCGAGCTCTTTAGTGCCCAGGATGCGCGCGGCGATCATCGTGTCATAAAGATTCGTGAAGGTGAATCCGTAGTCGCGCTTGAGGCAGAGCACATCATACTCACCCGCGTGGAACAGAATTTCGATTTTCGGATCGGCGAACAAGGGGCCCAGGGCGGAGATATCCTTGAAAGCGATCGGGTCGACGATGAAATCTTCCGTCGGGGAGGAGATCTGGATCAGGCAGACCTTTTCCTTGTGGGCGTAGAAGCCGTTGGATTCGGTATCGAAGGCCAGGCGGTCGCACTTGGCGAGCTCGACGCACACCTCTTCGAGGTGTTCTTTGGCGGTGATCAAAGTGGCGATTTTAATTTGGTCTAGTGCCATGGTTGCCTATAAAATAAAAAGCCGGAAGCGCCCCAGCTCGGCGTTCCGGGTAGACGACCCTCAGTTTATAACAGGTACGGGAGGGGCCGTCAAGCCTCGTTGTACGCGGCGCACGCGAACCACGCCGCCGCCAGGAATTTCATTCGGCGAACAGTCGCGATAATTCCTGCGAGCGCTTCGTCGCGGCCTCGACGCCGTCGATGAGGACGGAGCGCAGGCCTTTGCTCTCGAGAACATGGATCGCGGTGATTGCGGTGCCGCCGGGCGTCGTGACCTCGTCTTTGAGAACGGCGGGGTGCTTCCCGGTTTCAAGGACGAGCTTCGCGGCCCCGAAGACGGTCTGCGCGGCGAGCTTCGCCGCGATCGCGCGCGGAATGCCCATCTTGACGCCGCCGTCGATCATCGCCTCGATGACCATATAAATGTAGACCGGGCCCGAGCCGGAGAGCCCCGTCACCGCGTCGAGCGCGGATTCCGGTAAGGTGACGACTAGGCCGACCGCGCCGAAGACGGCTTCGGCGAGCTTCAACTCGCGCTCGCCCGCGTGAGCGCCGGCGGCGATCGCGGTGGCTCCCGCGTCCACGAGGCAGGGCGTGTTCGGCATCGCGCGCACGACGGCGCCGTCCACGCGTAGCGCTTTGCTGATGGAGGCGGTCGTGATCCCGGCCATCACCGAGATGACGAGTTGATCCTTGGAGATATGCCCGGCCAGCTCTTCAAGAACCTTTTTGGCCATCTGCGGCTTGACCGCCAGGATTACGATGTCGGCGCCGTCGACCGCCTTTTTGTTATCGGTCGAGGTGCGCACGCCCCACTTTTTATGGAGCTCGGTCAGGGCCTCGGGGTTGCGCCGCGCGGCGACGATGCTTTTGGCGGGGACGAGCTTGGATTTCACCATGCCCCCGATCATGGCTCCCGCCATGTGCCCGGCTCCGATCACGGCGATGGTCTGATTTTTGAGCATAGAACTCCTATATAACAGCCCGGCCGTGAGTCGTCAAGGACGTGACCATCGTCACTGGAAACATTCGCGAAACTGTAACACGCATGTAATGACATTTTGGCCGGTAGGGGGTATACTCGGTTCATGAAGCTTGCACTGTGCGCCAAGGTGAAGATCGACCCCCGGAGGCTTCTTGCGAGCCGTTGGGTCCACGATACCGCGCATCGGATCGTTGACTCCCTGCGCAAAGCCCAGGATAACGCGCGGCGCGTCGAGAACCGGCGCAGGCACTGATTTTTCGGCCCACCGAAAGACAGGCGCCCGGGGGTGAAAACCCCCGGGCGCTTCGTTTTTAAACGGCTCGCCTACATGTTGATGAAGTCGTGAGCGCGGACGGTTTTGCGGCCGTTGGCTTTCGCGCGTTTTGCGGCTTGCTCGAGCAGCCAGTACGCCCAGCCGTTCAACCCGTCGAATGCGTCGGCGGACGTATTGCAGCCGGCCTTCTTCAGGATCGCCTTTGCTTTGCTCGCGATCACGAGCGGTTCCATCTTCTTCGCCATATCGGTATCCTCCGGGCCCCGTGCGGGACTTTGGTTTCCCCATCCTATACATGGAGGAGCGGTCTGTAAAGACCGTCGTTGCGCCGCTAGATCTTAACGCCTTTCTTTTCGGCGGCGATGACGATCTGGGCGCAGGCGTGAGCGTCGGACAGCGCCTCGTGGTGGTTAAGCTCGATGCTGAGATGCTGGCACACATTCGAAAGCTTCGTGGGATAGATGTTCCAGGTGCTGCGCGCCAGGCGCACGGTGCAGATGAAGCGGTGCGCAGGCTTGGGAAGCCGGGCGACCTCGCAGCACGCGGCCAGCACGCCGCTGTCAAAGGGCGCGTTGTGGGCGGCGAGGAAATCCACGCCTTGGAAAAGCGGAGCGAACTGCGGCCAGGCCTGGCCGAATGTCGGCGCGTCGAGCACCTGCTCAGGTTTGATGCCGTGAATGTAGGTGAACATGAACGCCGCCGGCGCGGGGCTGAACAGGTCTCCGCCCTCGAGGCGTGGCGGGCGGATTAATTGGACGACCTTCTTGACGACGACGCCGTTCTCGACGCGGACGAGGCCGACGGAACAGGCAGAGTCCCGGCCCTGGTCGGCGGTTTCGAAATCGATGGCAACGAAGACGGACATTTTATTTCTTCCCGCGAGCGAGGCCGTAGGCTTTATGGAGAGCCTTCAGCGCCGTTTCTCCGTTTTGAAGGTCCACGATGCAGGACACCCGCAAGTCGGATGCCGAGATCATGTGAATGTTGATCTTTTGCTCGGCCAAGGCGGTGAACATCGCGGCGGCGATCTTGGGGCTGTGGCGGAAGCCCGTTCCGACGGCCGAGATTTTCGCCACCTGATCGTTGAGGTCCACCCGCTCGGCGCGAAGCTTCTTCGCGACGGCTTCCAGAGCCTTCTTCGCTTTGAGCGAGAAGGCCTTCGGCGTCATGAACGACATGTCGTTGACCCCGCTTTGGCTTGGCGCGGACTGGATGATCATGTCGACCGGAATGTCGTCGGCGGCGAGCGCGGTGAGAACCTGCGCGGCCACGCCGGGTTGGTCGGGGACTCCGACCACGGTCAGGCGCACCTCGCTCTTATCGAGCGCGAGGCTTGAGACGTAGGCTTTTTCCAACATGAGCTTCTCCTTGGAGACGACCCAGGTACCCGGAAGTGAGTGAAAGGCGGAGCGGACATGAATCTCAACGCCGAAGCGCTCGGCGACTTCCATCGAGCGGGCCTGCATGACTTGCGCCCCGGAGCCGGCGAGTTCGAGCATCTCTTCAAAAGAAATGCGGGTCAACTTGCGCGCGTCGTGCACGATGCGCGGATCGGCGGTGTAGACGCCCTTCACATCGGAGAAAATTTCGCAGCGACCGGTCTTGAGCGCTGAAGCGAGCGCGACCGCGGTGAGGTCTGAGCCCCCGCGCCCGAGAGTGACTGTGTCTCCATTTGGGGCAAGCCCCTGGAAGCCGGCAACCACGACGATGCGGCCCGCGGCGAGGTGCCGGCGAATGGCGGCGGTCCGGATGGTCTTGATCTGTGCCTTCGAGGCGTCCCCGACTGCCTCGATCCCCGCCTGCGGCCCGGTGAGGGATATGGCCGGAGATCCTCCGGCCATACAGGCCATCGCAAAAAGAGAGATGCCGACCTGTTCGCCGGTCGTAATGAGCTGGTCAAGCTCGCGGTCAGCCGGCTTGGGCGTGACGCGTTGGGCCAGGGCGATGAGCTCGTCGGTCATGTCGCCGGGCGCGGAAACAACGACGACGACGCCGAAGCCTTTGCGGCGTTCGCCGATCGCGCGCTCGGCGGCGCGTTGGATTTTTTCCGGATCGGCGACGGAGGTGCCGCCGAATTTCATGACCGTGATCTTCTTGGCGGACATGTCTAACGCTCGACGCGCACCCCTTGATGGTCCACGGTGAGCTCGAGGGCGCGCGACTTCACGCGCTTGGCGGTGAAGGCGCGACGGATGGCCTCCCCGACGCGGCGGCCGCAGTCGCCTTCCACAAGAGCGAACACCGAGGGTCCGGAGCCGGAGAGCGCCGCACCGGCGGCGCCGGCCTTGACCGCGGCGGCCAGTGCTCCGGCGAGGCCGGGAACGAGCCGCGCGCGGTAGGGCTGGTGCAGGCGGTCTTCCATCAGAGCGGCGAGGCCGCGCGTGCGGCCCGTCTCAAGGGCGCGCACGAGTAGGATCGCGCGGGAGGTGTTGAACACGGCGTCGGCCATAGGGATTTTTTTCGGCAGAGCCGCGCGGGCCTTGCGAGTCGCGAGCTGAAAATCCGGAACGCCGACGACGGCGGAAAAGGAAGGGTGGATGTTGAGGCGCTGGGCCGTCGAGCGGCCGTTGAGAGAGAGGCTCGCGGTGAGGCCGCCGTGGACGCAGGGCGCGACGTTGTCCGGGTGGCCCTCGAGCTTGACGGCCAGCGCTTCAAGCTCGTCCTCGGACCGGCTTAAAGTGCCGAAGAGATGCGCGCCCGCCCATAATCCCGCGACCGCGGCCGCGGCCGAGGAGCCCAGCCCGCGACCAAGCGGGATACGGTTGACCGCTTTGAAGACGAGATGGCCGGGCAGGCGCTTGGGTAGAACGAGGCGCGCGGCCTGGACCAGCAGGTTGCGCTCAAGGCGCGGAAGGGTCTTCTCGCCCTCGCCGTGAATTTCGACCAAGGTCACGCCCGGACCTTCGACCAATTCAACGGTCAGCTCGTTGCGCAGATCAAGGGCGAGGCCGAGGCAGTCGAAGCCGGGGCCGAGGTTGCTCGTCGAGGCGGGGACGGAGACCGTCACGCGCGCCAATATTTTACTCACAGCTTGACCGCTCCGCCGGCCTTTACCCGCCGGATCTTTGGAGCGAAGCGAGCGGTGATGCCGGGGTCCTTGAGGCCGTTGCCCGTCAGCACGCAGACGGTGACGCCGCGCGGCGCCTTGCCGCTCTTGCCAAGCTTGAGCAGGCCGGCGACCGAGGCGGCAGACGAGGGTTCACAAAATACGCCTTCTTGCGAAGCGAGCAGGCGGTAGGCGGTGAGAATCTCCGCGTCGGTGACCTTGCCGATCATGCCATTGGACTCGTCGCGGGCGGCGAGGGCTCCGTTCCAAGAAACGGGGCAGCCGATGCGAATCGCGGTGGCGATCGTCGTCGGGTTGGCGACGGCTTTCCCGGAGACAAGTGGCGCGGCGCCGGCTGCCTGCCAGCCGAACATGCGGGGCTTCGCTCCGCTTTCTTTATAACCCTTCCAATACGCGGTAATGTTGCCGGCGTTGCCGACGGGAATGAAGTGATTGTCGGGCGCGCGGCCCAGCTGCTCGAGGATCTCGAACGCGGCGGTTTTTTGACCTTCGACGCGGAACGGGTTGGAGGAGTTGACGAGGGCGAAGCCCTTCGTCTTCGCCGCTTCGTTGGCCATCACGAGCGCCTGGTCGAAGTTGCCGGCGACCTCGATAATCTCGGCGCCGTGCATCACGGCCTGGGAGAGTTTGCCCGCCGCGACCTTGCCTTTAGGCAGGAACACGACGCAGCGCAGGCCCGCGCGCGCGGCGTACGCCGCGGCCGACGCCGAGGTGTTGCCGGTGGACGCGCACAGCACTCCGGTGGCTCCCGCCTCCACGGCCTTCGAGATGGCGAGCGTCATGCCGCGGTCCTTAAAAGAGCCTGTCGGGTTGGCGCCTTCGATTTTAAGAAACACGGAACCGGGCGGTAGGCCCGCCGCCTTTGCCACGCGGTCGGCCTGCACGAGAGGCGTGTTGCCCTCGCCAAGCGTGATAATGGGAGTGCGCGCCGTCACCGGCAGGCGGTCGCGCCAGCGAGCGATCAGTCCGTTCACGCCATCATCCTCATCGCGCAATGGCGCGGCGACACGGCGGACAAGGCTAAGATGCGTTTGCGGGCATTATTAAACGCGCCTCGCGAAGCGAGGTGCGTGACGATCATCACGGGCACGGAGCGGCGGCCCGAGGCCGGGTCCTGATGGATCGCGGCGATCGAGACGCCCG
>JAYTSX010000293.1:0-3980 GCA_043745445.1 Elusimicrobiota bacterium | reverse complement strand
CCGCGGCGGCGCCGGCAAAAGCCGCGCGCTGGAGCATTTCCGAGTCCCTCTATCCCGGCTCAGGCCGCTATCTCGGACAGGATTTTCACGCGGGGATGGTCACCACAAGCGGACGCTTCGGGATCGGCGCGCGCGTCAAGTCTTTCCGGAGTCTCGACGCCTTCTCGGGAACCGAGGTCGAGTCCTCCGCCGAGATCTCGCGCCACCTCCCGCACGTTTCCATCGGCGGCCGCGTCGGCACTGCGCCGCCCAACGCCCAGCGGGCCGGCTACCATGTCGCGGGCGGCGATATCTTGATGACTTGGTATGGACTGTCCGTCGGCCCCGCCCAACTCAATGACGCCGCGACCATCAGCGAGGACACGACGACCGCCGCTGAATTCACCGGTCTCGACCGAACCTGGGTCTCGACGCTTCATGCCCGCTTCACCACGACGAACCATCGTCAGCCTCCGCAGAACCGCCTCCTTCCCGAATTCATACTCGTGCAGAACACCTGGCAGTTCGACCTCGCTTTGGCCTGGAAAAGCGCGACGAAGCTGACCTTGTCCGGCGGTGGCGACCGTTACAACCGGGAGGTGCAACGCCAGCACCCGACCTGGTATCTCTGGAATGTAGACTACGCCGGAGCGCCGATCGCGGTGCGCGGCTGGCCCAACAACCACCTCGGCGCCCAGCTCGAGCAAAAAGTCGGCGACTTTACCGCTCGCGCCGGCTTCACGCGCCTGAACATGCTTTGGGGCAACATGGAAATACTCGCCGGCGGCGAGGCCGCCTGGCGCCCCCATGGGAGCGGCGCGGAGCTTCGACTGGGTTGGTTCCAACGCCACAACCGAGGCCACGAGACCGTTTCGGTCTGGGGCCTCGGCGGCGGCTGGAACTTTTAAAGCCTTACCAGACGCGGCAGGCTTTCGCGGAGACCATAGGATCTCCGGGCTTGCATGAGAATGCCTTCGCGAATTCCGGCGAGTTCGACAGCGGCCCGATCACGCGCTGACGCGCGGCCGAGTGCGGGTCGATCTGCGCGAGCCGGCGAGCCTCCTGCTCGGTCCGGTTCTGGCACCAGATCTGGGAGAAGCCGAGGAACACAAGCTGACGCGGCGTGAAGCCCTGCCAAGGTTCCTTGCTTCCCGCAAGATGATCAACGGACATCCCGGCGACGAGCAGGCCGCCGTTGTCGGCCGTGTTCTCACCCAAGGTCAGCTTGCCGTTGAGCTTGACGCCCGGAAGGACCTCGTAGGAGCCGTACTGGTCCACGAAGCACTGCGCGCGGCCCTCGAAGGCCTTGGCGTCTTCCGCCGTCCACCAGTCTTGCATGTTGCCGTTCAGATCGAACTTGCGGCCCTGATCGTCGAAGCCGTGCGTCAGCTCGTGGCCGATCACCGCACCGATCGCGCCGAGGTTGACGGCGTCCGGCATCGCGGGGTCAAAGAACGGCGGCTGGAGTATGCCCGCGGGAAAGTTGATGTTGTTCATCTGCGGGTCGTAGTACGCGTTGACCGTGGGCGGGGTCATGCCCCACTCCTTGCGGTCCACCGGCTTGCCGATCTTGGCCAACTGGCGCAGGTGCTCGAACTCGTTGGCCGAGCGGATCGAGGCGATCAGGTCCGCCCGGTCGATCTTGACGGTGGAGTAGTCGCGCCACTTCTCCGGGTAGCCGACCTTGTTGCCGATTGCGGCGAGCTTGGCGAGCGCCTTCGTCCGCGTCGCGGGCGTCATCCATTCGAGCCCGGCCATGTCGTCTTTGAGGGCGGCCTCGATGGCGACAATGAGCGCGTCCATGCGCTTCTTCGTCTCCGGCGGGTAGGCCTTCTCGACATAGCCGCGGCCGAGGTCCTCGCCGAGCGTACCGTCGACGAGCTCGACGCAGCGTTTCCAGCGGGGTTTAAGCTCCTTCGCTCCGCTCAGCTTGCGGCCGTAGAAATCAAATTTCTCTTCCACGTAGGCCCGACCGAGCCATGACTCGGCGCCGGAGAGGACGCGCCAGCGCAGGTACGCCTTGAGATCGTCGAGAGGCGTGTCCTTTAAGGCCGCACCAAATCCCTTAACAAAGTCGGGGGCCGACGCGTTGACCGCGGTCCAAGACGGGCCGCCGGCGGCGTCAAAATAGCGCTCCCAGGAAAAATCAGGCGCCAGCTTGGAAAGATCGGCGTGCGTCATCTTGTGGTAAGTGTTCATCGGGTCACGGCGGGCGACGCGGTCCATCGAAACCTTCGCGAGCGCGGTCTCCACGCGCATGATGGCCGCGGCTTCCTCGGCCGCGTCGCGAGGTTCGGAGCCGGCGAGGCCCAAGGAGCGCGCGACATGCCACTCATAGGCTCGGCGCAGTTCGACCGACTTCGCGTCGTCCTTGAAGTAATAATCCCGGTCCGGCAGTCCAAGGCCGGCCTGATCGATGATCGCGATCACGGAAGTCGAGTCCTTGTAGTCCTGCTCCGAGCCGTAGCCGAAGCCAGCGTTGACGCCGGCACGATGCAGGCGCCCGAGCAAAGGGGCCAGGTCCTTGGCCGACTTCAGATCCTTGATCGCGTCGAAGGCCATCTGAAGCGGCTTGAGCCCGGCGGCCTCGACGGCGTTCTCGTCCATGCACGCGCCGTACAAGGCGCCGATCCGGCGGGAGGATTCATCCTTGGGCGCGGAGACCGCAGACTCGAGTACTTCCCGAAGAATAGCCTTGTTGTTCTCCGCGAGCTCGTTGAAGCGGCCCCACCGGGACTGATCGGGCGGAACCGGGTTAGCCTTTAACCAGCCGCCGCAGGCGTACTGATAAAAATCGACGCAAGGTTTGGCCGTCAGGTCCATCGAGGCCGGATCGAAGCCCTGAATTTTTTTAGGCGCGTCGGCGGCCGCGGCGGGAATGCACAGCAGGGCTGACAAAAAAAATATTTTCATGCAGGGTCTCACTTTCCGAGAATCAATTTCAAAGAAATGCCGAACAGGACCACGCCGAACGAACGGCGGAGAACTTCTTGGGGAAGATTTACGGCGAGCTTGGCGCCGAACAGTCCGCCGAGGACGAAGCCGACGCACATCAGCGCGGCGGCCCTTACATCCACCATGCCCTTCTGGTAATAGGTCCAAGCGGCAAGGATGCCGATGGGCGGCAAGAGCATCGCGGTGCTGGTGCCTTGGGCCGTGTGCTGTGAGAAGCCGAAGAAGATGACGAGAATCGGGACAAGGATGATCCCGCCGCCGACGCCGACCATTCCGCTGAAGACCCCCACCAGCAGTCCCGTGGCGACAAACGCGATTGGATTCATTGGGCCATTATACACATATGGGTTTTACTCGGGCTTGCGGAAGAGCGCCGCGTCGCGCGACAGCCGCTCAAGCGTCCAGCCGAAGCGCTTCGCGATCCAAACCAAGGTCTCCGGCCTATAGAAAGCAATGTGCGTCGCATCGTTGTGGTACCACCAGGACGGGAAGGCCGCATCGTCGTCAAGCACGCCGGTCAGCACGCCGAGAGTCCCCCCCGCCTCAAGCAGGGCGTCGAGACTTTCGAAATTTTCGGCGGGACGACGGAAATGTTCGACGACCTCGGTGCAGACGATAAACGCGTAGGTGGCCCGCAGCGCACCTTCGTCCGGCGCGAAAAAAGGATCGTAGTCGCGCATGACAAATCCCCGCTCGCGCATCATAACGGAAGCGGTGGGGCCCGGCCCGCTCCCGTAGTCGAGGCCGCGCGCTCCCGGCGGCAGACTCGCCGCCAACGGCGCCAGCAGACGGTCGAGGAACGCGCGGTAACCCGCGTCCTGAGGGGAATTGCGGTGCGTCTCGTATCGTGCCCGCTCATCAGCGGGTTTTGAATGCTGAGCGGCGGGGACGAAGGTCAACGCGCAAGTCCCGCAGCGCAGAAAAACCCGGTCGGAGCGGTGAAAAGGGCGGGAGGCGCCCGCGCACAACGGGCACGCCGTATCGGCCACGGCTAGTCGAGCGGCTCGGCGATCACCGCTTCCTCCGCGGTGAGAGGCAACGCGGCG
>JAYTSX010000292.1:0-3993 GCA_043745445.1 Elusimicrobiota bacterium | reverse complement strand
ATCCCATGTCGCCGCTGTGGCTGACACAGTGGCCGAACACCTCGGGGTGACGCATCGCCAAGGTCAGGGCGCCGAAGCCGCCGGAGGACTTACCCAGGATCGCGCGGCCCTCGGGGTCGCGCACCGTGGCGTGCTTGTCGTCGATATAACCGACGACCTCGTACACGACGAAGTCGGAGTAGAGGCCCGTCGCCGTCGAGTTAAGGAACTGAGAGCCGCCGTAGGCCGTGAAGCCGTCCGCGATGACGAGGATCGCCTCGTGCGCCTTGCCCGAGTCGATGAGCCGGTCAAAGCGCTCAGCGATGTTTTCCTTCCAGGGATTGTAGTTGAGCGAGCCGCGGGAAGTCCCGGTGAAGCCGGGGAGATAGTATAGGACGGGGTAGCGGCGGCCGCGAGCGGTCCCGTAGGAGGGCGGCAGGTAGACGGGAATATCGCGGCGGCGCGGATCGCCGAGCGGGTTGTCCTTGAGGACGATGCTCGAAATGCTCTCGATCTGGATCCGGCCTTTCATTTGGATTCCCCCAAAGCGCGGCGCAGAGCCCCGCCCGAACGCGCCAGCGTTTCCTTCGCTTGCGCCGCGGTCTGCCGCTTGCGCGCCATGACGACCGCGGTTTTCACGCTGCCGCCCGAAGCGCGAAAGAGCGCACGCGCGCGGGCGGGCGTCACGCGCCCGAGGTCGGCGACGACGCGCTCGCCGCGCAGTCGCAGTTTGCGCGAGGTCGGCTTAAGATCCACCATCCAGTGGTCGTACACCTTGCCGATCTTGATCATGGCGCCGGTGGTGAGCGCGTTGAGCACGAGCTTGGCGGCGGTGCCGGCTTTCAAGCGAGTTGAGCCGGTCACGACCTCGGGCCCGACGAGGGGCGCGATCACGATGTCGGCGTGGCGGCCTTTCGGGCGGCCGTTAGAGGTGACGAGGATAGTCACGGCCCCCCGCTTTTTTGCTTCGGACAGGGCGGCATGGACGAACGGCGTGACGCCGCTCGCGGCCACGCCGATCACCGAATCACCGGGACGGACCGTCGCGGCGGCCTTTTTTCCGAGCGCCGGTTCATCTTCGGCGCCTTCCTTGGCGCGAAACACGGAGCGCTTGCCGCCGGCGATGACCGCGCGGATCTGCCGCGGCGTGGTGTTGAAGGTGGGCGGACATTCGGCCGCTTCGAGGACGGCCAGGCGCCCGCTCGTACCGGCGCCGAGAAGAAGGACGGAGCCGCCGGAGGCGAGCGTCTTGGCGAGCGCGTCCACGCCGCGCGCCAACTCACCCGCCACACGGGCGACCGCGAGAGGCACGAGGCGGTCCTCGTTGATGATCAGACGGACGATCTGGGAGGAGGTTTTGGTGTCGATGTTCCGCGTGCGCGGATTGGCCTGCTCGGTGGGAAGTCGCGCGTAGGCCCGGGCGGAGAGAAGGGCCACCTTAGTCGTCGTCGTCCGGTTGGACGGCGGGGGCGGGAGTGCCGGTGTCATCGAGGAGCGTCTTGTCCTTGGCGTCGCGTATCGTGTCGGTCGTCGTGGTGCCGCCGGACAGGGGCCCGGTCGAAACGGCCGGGGTCTCCGGCGCGATCGGGTTGCCGAGCCAGTCGATCACCTGGCCGATGAGCGCGCGCTGGGCCTTGAACATGCGGATGCCGCGCTCCTGCGGAACCGTGATCAAGGTCGCGTGGCGTTCACCGACCGCGGCCTTCGCGAAGGCGATCAGAATCGGGATCTCTTTTGCGGTGCGCTTATCCGCCTCGGAGTAGACCATGAGAAGCGGCGTCGGAATCGGGCGCTTGAGGGCGCGCAGGGCATTCGGCGTCAGAACTTCTTGCCAGCGCATGCCGGGAGACAGCATGACGACGAGCGGCACCTTTTGATGCGTCGCCGCGTAGCGGATCGCGATGCTGCCGCCGACCTCGGCGCCGATGAAGCCGATCGAGTCCTCGGGCACGCCCTGGCCCGTGAGCCAAGCCACCGCCGCCTCGGCGTCGCGAGACATATCCGCGAAGTCGTTGGCGGTCGGCGTGGCGCGAAGTTTTTTCCAGGTCAGCTCCTCGCCGGAGGGGCTGGTCCGGCTCTCGCCGTGCCCGCGCAGGTCGACCGCCATCACGCCGTAGCCCGCCCGCGTGAGCGGGAACGCCAGGCGCTTCCAGTCTTCCTTGCGCTGACCCGTGCCGTGAAGAAGCAGCAAGGTCATCTTGCCCGGCACCGACGGCGCAAACATCGCCTTCAGCGTCCAAGCGTCCACGGTTTTCAGCTCGACAGGCTGTCCGGGAAGAGACGGACCGGACGGCTTGACGGCCTTCGCGGGCGCAGGCTTCGGCGCGGGCGCGGCCGAGGCGCCAATGGATAACGCCGCGACGAGCAGGGCCGCTTTTAGCATACGCTTAGGGGATGAGTTCTTCTTTCTTGAACCACAGCGCGACTTCCTTCGCCGCGTCCGTCGGGTCCGAGGATGCGTGGATCACATTCTCGAACTGCTTGGTGACGCTGTTCATGCGGCCGAACGAGCCGCGGATCGTGCCGGGAGCGGCCTGCTCGGGATTCGTGGCGCCCGCGACGGCGCGGACGGCCTTGATCGCGTTCTCGCCGCGGTAGCACAGGGCGAGGATGCGGCTGTCGCTGATGCCGTGGTAGCCGCCGCGGATGTACTTGATCAGGTCCTCGAAGAAGGGCTTGTCGGAGAGCGAAGAATAGTGATCGCGCGCGAGCTTGTCGCTCACAACGACCATTTTCGCGCCGACCATCTCGAGGCCAGTGGCGTCGAGGCGATCGATGGTGAGGCCGGTCAGCTTGCGGAAAGCGCCGTCCGGCTTGATGAGGATGAGCGTCTGTTCAATAGCCATGAGTCAATTCTAGCCAATATGCATCGAAGAAGGAAGGGCGCGGCCGAGCTGGCCGGCCAAAAAATCGGCGAGATAGCCGGCGTCAAACGGCCAGGCGTATTCGACGATGACACCGGGATGAGTCTTACGCGCTTGCGTGACGATGCCGGGAATTTCGCATTCGGCGTGGACGCCGCCGCGCGTGAACATCGTGGAGATCAGACTGATGCGGGTATAGCCCTCCTTGACCAAGGACTCGATGGCGTCCTCGACCGATGGGGCGCAGAATTCATTGTAGGCCGCCACGAGCTTACGCCCGCCGAGCTTAGGGGACAGGGCCGCGGCGATCTCGTCGATGCCGACCTTGTAGGCGTCGTTGTCGGGGGTGCGCGGCCACTCGCGCACCTGCTTGTCGAGTTCGGCCTCACGCGGGCTCATTTCGATCTCGCGCCGCGCCTGGCGCTCCGCTTCGAGCTTCTTAAGCTCCGCGACCAACGGTCGCGGAGTGTCTCGCGCCGTGCCGCCGTGCCCGATCAGAACGACCGCCTCTTTGTATGCCACAACGGGATTATATATCTTTGACCATGCGAGCCTTAATCCTCCTCCCGCTCCTCGTCGCCCTGCGCGCGGCGGCCGCTCCTCCGGAGTTGGAGCGGGAGCTGGCCGGCGTCGTGGACCTGTTCTACGACATGCAGTTCGACAAGGCACGGGCCGCCGCCGACGGGCTGGCCGCGCGCCATCCCAACCACCCCGCCGGACCCTTCTATCGGGGCGTCTCATCCTACCAGCGCTGGATCGCCGAAGGCATGCGCTCGACCGAGACCTACAGTTCATTTGAAGCCGACAGCGCGACCGCCGAAAAAGCCGCCAAAGCGCTCATGAGAGCGAGCCCCGCCGAAGCCCACTATTACCTGGGTGCGACGCTCGGCTTCCGCGCGCGCGCCAATGTGGCGCAAAAGAAGTTTTTCCGAGCCCTGCCTGACGGTGCTTCTGCGATTAAGCATCTGAAGCAAGCTCTCGCTCTCGATCCCACCCTGTCCGACGCGCGCTTGGGCATGGGCATGTTTCATTACTTCGCCGCGCGCATGCCCGCCGGCGCCAAGCCGTTCTCCTACTTGATCATCGGCGAAGGCTCCGACCGCAAGCTCGGCCTGTCTGAGTTATGGAGCGTCGCCGAGACGAGCGGGAC
>JAYTSX010000291.1:0-15130 GCA_043745445.1 Elusimicrobiota bacterium | reverse complement strand
CCGATTGCGGCGTGACGATGGCCGCCCACCCCGCGAAGTAGGACATGCCGAACGCGATCGCCATGCCGATGACGATCCCAAGGAGCCCGCCGCAGGTGGACATGGCGATGGCCTCGATGAGAAACTGAATCAGCACCGCGCGCCGCGTCGCGCCGATTGCCTTTCGCAGGCCGATCTCACGCGTGCGCTCGCTGACCGACACGAGCATGATGTTCATAATGCCGATGCCGCCGACTACGAGGGAGATCGCCGCGACGATGCCGAGCAAAAGCGAAAAGATCTTCGAGGTGCCAGTGAGCGCGGCCTGAATCTCGGCCATGTTGCGCAGGGTGAAGTCGTCCTCCTTGAAATCCGGGAGCCGATGGCGCTTGCGCATGAGGACGCGAACCGCTTCGATGACCGCGTCGATCTGATCGGGCCCGCTCGTTTCAATAGAGACCGTGCCGAGGAACTGACGCCCCAGAACCTTTTTCATCGCGGTCTTCAACGGAATGATGATTTTGTCGTCCTGATCCTGAAAGCCGCCTGAGCCTTTGCGCGTCAGGATCCCGATCACCTTGAACTTGGTGTGGTCGATGTTCACCGTCTTGCCGAGCGGGTCCGCCTCGCCGAAGAGGGCCGTCGCGACCGTCGGACCCAGCAAAGCCACCCGCGCCATTTCCTCGTTCTCTTCGGCCGTAAAAAAACGGCCGTAGTAGGCCCGTGAGTTGCGCATGTCCGCGTACTCCGGCTCGGCGCCGGTCAGGCTGGTGTTCGTATTTTTATCGGCGTAGACCGCCTGCACATTGCCGCCGACCTCGCCGGCCGCGCGCACGATGCCGGGATGCGCGCGACGGATCGCCGAGACATCCTCGAGCGACAGACGCGAGAATGCGTTCATCGCCGAACGCGCGCCGCCGCCCATGCGGGGGGACATGGGCCAGAGCATGACGAGGTTCGAACCGAGGCCCGACAGCTGGGTCTCGACCGACTTTTGGGCGCCCTTGCCGATCGCCAGCATCGCGATCACCGCGGTGACGCCGATCAGGATGCCTAGCATGGATAGCGCGCTGCGCAGCTTATTGGAGCGGATCGCCCCGAGCGCCGAGCGCACGTGCTCGATCAATTCCTCCCAGGTCAGTTCGCGTGGCGGGGGGATGGAGACCAATCCCGCCGCCTGGACCTCGCGCGGCGTCGCCGCGTCGCTTCCGGCGCGCTTCTGATTATTCCTTTCATCGGAAATGATGACGCCGTCCTTAATCTTGATGATGCGCTTGGCATGCGCCGCGATGTCGGGTTCATGGGTGACCATCACGAGCGTGATGCCGGAGTCATTCATCGCGACGAGGCGCCCAAGGATTTCTTCGGCTTGAGCCGAGGCCAGGTTGCCGGTCGGCTCATCGGCGAATATCAGACGGGGTTTGTTGACCAACGCGCGCGCGATCGCCACGCGCTGCTGCTGACCTCCGGAGAGCTGATTCGGGGCATGATCCAGGCGGTCGCCGAGGCCGATCTCGCGCAAGACCTCGGCCGCGCGCTCGGCGCGGCGGGGGTCGCCCGTGTACAGCATCGGCAGGCCGACATTGTCGAGCGCGCTGGTGCGCGCCAGGAGATTGAACATTTGAAATACGAAGCCGATCGTGCGCGAGCGCAGCGCCGCGCCTTCATCGTCCGTCAAGGCGGACACATCCAGGCCCAACAGTTCGTATTTGCCGTCCGTCGGCCGGTCGAGTAGGCCGAGGATCTGCATCAAGGTGGATTTACCGGAGCCCGACGGTCCCATGATCGCGACGAACTCGCCCGCATCGATGCGCAGGTTCACGCCCTTGAGAACATCAAGACGGCCGTCGCCCACGAAGTAGGTTTTCGTGACGCCGCGCAGCTCGATGAGAGGAGGCATGGGAATAGTTTAGTGCGGAGGAGCGGAGGCGGCCGCTGAGATGCCTTTCTTCGGCTTCGGCGCTGCGCCGACATTCGCGCCGCCTCGACCCATCGAGCCCCGGCCCGCGAATGAAAGGGGGCTCGAATCAGGAGCCTTCTGCGCCTGGTACTTGCCGCCCGAGACGAACACCTTGTCGCCGGCGACGAGGCCCGCGACGATCTCAACCTGCTCATCGCTCTCAATGCCGGTCTTGACCTCCTTCGTCGTGGACTTGCCGTCAGCATCCGGAGGGAGAGATACAAGGCGCTTGCCTCCGGGGGCGTCCTTGAGCGCCGCGGCGGGCACGAGCAAGGCCGACTCATTGCGTTTGACGAGAAAGCTCACATTAGCGGTCATCTGGGAACGAAAAAACGGGGGAACCTTGTCCGGTCGAACCTTCACGCCGTAAGTAATTACGTTCGAGACATTCTTACCCTCATACAGGATGTCGAAAACCTTGCCATCAATCGGCTGCTCGGGGTAAGAGTCCAGCCGAATGCGGGCCCGCTGGCCAAGCTTGATCTTACCGATGTCGGATTCATCGACCTGCGCATTGACGATAAGCGTATCTGCAACGGCGAAAAGAACTTTCCCTGCGTCCACAGCCTGGCCGACGACCACATCGCGCAGGATCACCTCGCCGGGCAGCGAGGCAAAAACGGCCGTCGGCTTATAAGCGTCTTCCCACTTTTTAACCTGCTCCGGGCCCGGAGCGCGCGCGGCGTCGAGGATCGCGGTCCGGTCGGTCGAGCTCATCCAGGCCACGATCTGACCGGTCTTGACTCGATCGCCCTCATCGACGAGGAGCTGCTCAATGCGCCCGCCCACCGGGGGCTTGATCTCGACCCGGTTCTGCGGGGCGACCGAGCCGGTCGCGTCGATCGACTGCTCGATTAGACCCAGGGTGGCCTCGACGATTTTTCCGGCGGCATCCTTTCCGCCCTTAGGGCCGGAATATTTATATTTCCAAACGCCGCCTGCGACGGCGACGACGACGACGGCGATAATGGCGCGCTTCATGTCATTCTCCGAGCGCCCTTCCCAGAGCGCGGTGCCACGCGGTTTCCGAGTCCATGGCGCCGCGCCTCGCCGAAAGGGCCTGCCTTTCGGTGGACACACGCTCGGACACGATTCCTTCCCAGATTTCAAAGCTCATCAGGCCTGAGCCATAACGAACATCGGCCTCGTCGTTGCGTTGGCGCGAGGCCTCGAGCAAAGCGTCCTGGACCTTTACCTGGTCCGCCGCATCGGCGTAGTTCGACCAAGCCGTCTCCAGATCCGACAGCGCGGTCTGGCGCGCGGCTGCCAGATCCGACTGCGTCCGCTCGTAGCCGAGTCGCGATGCCTTGGTGTTAAAGTAGGCGGCGGCAGGACCGCCGCCGAACAGCGCGTAGCTTAGGCTGGCGCCGGCGCTCCAGCTGTTGGTGCGGTTGGGAAACTCGGTCGGGCCGGCGCGATTGCGGCTATAGCTTGCCGACAAGGTCGGCCAGAACACCGAGTTCGCGGAATCGAGCGACGCTTTGGACGAGCGCAAAGCAGCCTCGGCGATCGTCACATCCGTGCGCAGCGGAAGCAGCGCGCGAAAATCATCGGGACGCTCGGGCGGCGGCGCCGAGATGAACGCGCCGGTCGCCACGAAGGCCTCGAAGCCCTCGCGGCCGAGCTGGCGCGACATGTCGCGCTGGGCCGTGCGCACATCCCGCTCCGCCGAGACGACAGCGTATTCGGCCTGCATTCTCTGCGCCTTCGCGCGCAACATGTTGCCTTTCGACTCGCGTCCCGCGTCATAGCGCAAAGTCACAAGCTCCGAGTCGTGCCGCCGAATGACGATGATGCGCCGCGCGGTCTCAAGCGAGGCCTGAGCCAGCAGTAAAGCGGAAAAGGTCTGGCGCAGAGACGAGCGCAAGGCGGCCGACGCCGCTCGCAGGGAAGCCTCCGCCGCGTTCAACGAGGCGGACGCGGAACGAATCGTGGCGGCCTGCCCAACGCTGAAAAGGGTGAGCCCCGCCGAAGCGCTCGCCGAATACGAAGGCTGGCGTGAAGAGTTCGATTCCGACACCGAATTTGAAAGCGACAAAGACGGCAAAAAACCGTTAAACGAGGAGTAGTAGGACGCCCGGCTCGCGTCAACGCTGAGGCGCGAGGAGGCCAAGGTCGGATTAGCGCGCGCCGCCTGCGCCACGCTGTCCTCCCATGAAAGCGCGCCACTCTCGGCCGCGCGGGACGCGCCGGCGAGCATCAGGGCGGCGAAAAGACTCGCGCCAAGCTTTCTCAAGGCACTGCCATTGTAATCAAATCGGACCGTTAGGTGAGGGCATCAACCTTGGCGTTTTCGAGACGCTCGGCCTCGCGGACCGCGCGCACCACGGCCGCCGAATTCAGCGCGGTCTTCCCGCTTTCGAGCCGCACGAGAAGGCTGTAAGCGGCGGGCACGACGAACAAGGTCAGAAAGGTCGACACCGACACCCCGCCGATCAGCGACAACGCCATCGGCACCGTCGTCTCTGAGCCCGCGCCGCGCGAAAAAGCAGTCGGGATCGCCGCCGCGATGGTCGCGATTGAGGTCATCAGGATGGGCCGCAAGCGAACCGGGCACGCGTCGAGCAAAGCGGTCCGGGGCGGCTGGCCTTCGGCGCGACGCTGGTTGGTGAAGTCCACGAGCAGGATCGAGTTTTTCTTCACAAGGCCCATGAGCAGAAGCAGCCCGATCATCGAATTGATGTTCAAGCTTCGGTTGAAGATCAGCAAGGTCAAAAATGCCCCGGACAAGCTGAACGGCAGAGCCAGCAGGACCGTGAACGGATGGATGAAGCTGTTAAACTGCGCTCCCAGCACCATGTAGGCGACGATGATGCCGAGAATGAGGGCGATCATCAAGCTTTGGAATGATTCCTTGAAGGTCTGCGACGAGCCGGACAAAACGACATGGTAGCCGTCAGGCAGAACCTCCTTGGCGAGAGTTTCGACGTCGGCGAGCACCTGCGATTGCGATTTGCCGGGTGCCACGTTGGCGAAAATACCAACGGAGCGCTCCCGGTCCTTGCGCGTGATCGCCAGCAAGGTCGGCTTCTCTTCGATGTTGACGACCTCTGAGAGGCGAATCATCTCGCCGCGCTGGTTGCGAACATACAGCTTCTTGATCGCCTCGGCGTCGAGGCGATCGCCGGTCTCCGCGCGCACGCGGATGTCGTATCGGCGCCCGTTGTCGGTAAACAGGCCGGAGCGCACGCCGCCGATCATGGCATTGATGGTCGTGCCGATCGATTGGATGGACACCGCGCGAGCGTATGCCTTTTCACGGTTGGGATAGACGCGGATTTCCGGCAGGCCGGTCTTATAATCGGTGTCCACGTCCACGACCGAGCCGGACTTTTCCAATCGAGCCTTCAGCTCCAAAGCGGACTTCGTCAGCGTGTCCCAATTAGGCCCACGCACGGTGAACTCAATGGGGAAGCCCCGCGAGGACGAGAACCCGCCCTGAGACAAGTCCATGATAAAGGCCCGCATGGAAGGAATTTTATTGAGGTCCTTACGCGCCTCCGCCATCAGATCCCCTTGCGTGACGAACGAACCGTCGTCCTTCTTGGGACGCTGACCAAGCGGCTTCATCGTGAGGAACATCATGCCGGCGTTGACTTCGCCGCCGCCGAAGCCGCCGACGGCGGCATAGTATCGATCGATGGTCGGATTTTTCAGCAGCCAGGCCTCGACCTCCTTAAACTTGCTGTCGGTGAACTCCATGGAGGAGCCGACGGGGGTCTCCAGGCGCATCATGAACATGGATTGGTCCTGGGCGGGGACGAACTCCTTGCGCAGGAATTTAACGCTGACCATCGAGCCGACGAAGAAGACGGCCGCTCCGGCGATCACGGTCCAGCGATGATCGAGCGTCCAAGTCAGGCCGCGCCTGTAGGACTCAGCCAGCCGCACGAAGGTCTTGTCCACATAACGGATAACGAAGTTTCCGTGCCCGGCGGTCTCTAGGAACTGGGAGCAACGCATCGGCGCGAGCGTCAGGGCCTCAAGCAAAGAGAAGCTCACGGCGGCCGAGATCGTAACGCCGAACTGGAAGAAGAACTTGCCGATGATGCCCTTCATGAACACGACGGGGAGGAAGATCGCGAGAATGGCGACCGTCGCGGCCATCGCCGCGAATGAAATCTCGCGCGCGCCGAAGACCGCGCCGTCAAGACGCGTCCGGCCCATCTCGACGTGCCGCACGATGTTCTCGAGGACCACGATCGCGTCGTCCACGACGATACCGATGGATAAGGTCAGGCCGAGTAAGGTGAAGCTGTTGAGCGTGAAGCCGAGGAAGTAAGTGACGATGAAGGTGCCGAGCACCGAGGTCGGGATCGCCAGGAGGACGTTGACGGTCGAAGACCAGGAGCCAAGGAAGACCCAGCAAACCAATGACGTCAACACCGCCGCGAGCAGGAGGTGATGCGTCAGCTCAGCGACGGACTGCTTGATGAACTGCGTCGCGTCGAAGTTAAGGCCCAGCTTCATGCCCTTGGGCAGCGCGGGCTCGATCTCCTTCATTTTCTTTTTAACGAGCTCGGCGATCGCGACGGCGTTGGCCCCACGCTGCTTGCGGATGCCGATGCCGACGGCGCGCGAGCCGTTGACGCGGGAGATGCGCCGCTGGTCGGCAAGGCCGTCCTCGATGCGCGCGACTCGCTTGAGCGGGATGGGGATATGAATGGGCTGGCCGCCGCGCTGGGTGATCAGGAGTTCACCGAACTTCGTCGGATCGGAGAACTCACCGAGCGTGCGCACGTTGAACTCGCGCGTCGGGGTTTCGATCTGGCCGGCGGGAATCTCCGCGTGCTCGCGGTGGATCGCGGCGAGGACATCTTCCACGGTGATCTGCTCGGCGCGCATCTTGTCGGCGTCAAGCCATACGCGCAAGCTGCGGGAAATCAGACCGCCAAGAAAAATGTCGCCGACCCCGGGCACGGTCTGGAATTTATTCTTCAGCACGTCCTGCGCGTAGACCATCAAGTCCTTGACCGGGACGTCCCCGGAGAGGGCGAGCCACATGATCGGCTGGTCCTCGGGGTTGAACTTGGTGACGATCGGGGGATCGATGTCGCGTGGCAGCCTCTGCTGCGCCTGCGCGATCTTCGTCTGGATCTCCTGCAGCGCGAAATCGACGGGCCGGTCGAGCTCAAGCTCGACGGTGATCGCCGCCTGCCCGAGCTTGGAGGAGGAGGAAATCTGCTTAACGCCCTGAACGCTCGTGACCGCGTCCTCAAGCACGTCGACGACCTCGGCCTCCATGATTTCAGGCGCGGCGCCGTCCCAGGTCACTGCGATGTTGACGACGGGGAAATCCACGTCCGGCATCTGCGAAACGCCCATGCGGCTGTAGCCGACCCAGCCGAAAATCATGAGGAAGAACATCAACATCCAGGCGAAGACGGGGTTTTTGATCGAGAGATCGGAAATGGTCACAGGGATCCTCCGGGAACGCCCGCGGCGACTTCGAGCTGCACGCGGGACCAATAAGCGTCGATGCGCGCCGCGTTCTGCTGCAGGCGCGTCTGCTGAAGGGTGTTGAGGCTGCCGAGGACCTCGAGGTTGGTCACCTGGCCGAGTCGGTAGTCCTCGGCCTGGGCCTTGGCGTTTTCCTCGGCCAGTCGCGCCGCATTGTCGAGCGCGCTCACGACGGAAACGGAGGAAAGCAGCTTTTGGTGCGCCGACTTCGCTTCGAGCTCGGCGGTGCGCGTCAACTCGGAGAGCGCCGCGCGCTTGGCGCGCATGCGGGCCTCCTGCTGCCGGGTCTGCGAGCCGATCTCACCGCCGCCGTACAGCGGAAGCGATCCGGTGATTGTCGCGTCCCATTTTACCTCGGACGTGAAGCTCGGAGGGCGCTGGAAGTAGTAGTTGGCGTCAAGCGCGATAATCGGCCAGCGCGCCCGGGAAGCAACCTTGACAGACAATTCGGCGGCGGCGGCCTCTTCGCGCCGGGACTCGACGTCGGCGCGTACGCGCGCCTTCGCCAGAGCGGCGTCAAGCGCAGGAAGGGCCGCGGCCGGGGGCACGGGCTGGGGCGCCAGGCGCTCATCGAGGCCGGTCAAGAAGGCGAGCTTGAACTGAGCCACCTGTTCGCTCGCCCGAGAGCTTTCCAGTTGGGCGAGGTTCTGAGCGAGCTGGGACTGCGCGGCGAGCATTTCGCTCGAGCGGGCCCGTCCGACCTTACGGAACTCCTTAAGATCCTCAACTCGCTTCTCCGTAATTGAGACTAAGGCCGCGCGAATACGGATGTCGTCCTGCGCGGTGAGCAGATCGAGGTAGGCACGGGCGGCGTCCCGGTAGAGGAGCTGCTTGGCGCGCTCCAACGAGAGTTCGGCGGCGCGCCCCTGGTCCTTCGACGCGCGATACGCGAGATATTCGCGCATGCCCGTGAACAGCGGCTGGTGCAGATTCACCCAACCCTGCTCGCGATTACGCTGAACGAACTGGTTGGGCGGACCAGGCGGGAGATCCTGGAGCGTCTCGGAGCCCATGAGGGTGACATGAGGAAGCACGTGAGAAAATATCTCGTCGGTCTTCGCCAAAGTTTCCTCGTATGTCGCGCCCGAGATCGCCAGCTCCTCGCTGCGCGCGAGCGTGAGCTTGTAAGCCTCCGCCAGGTTGAGAGAGCGTCCCGGGGCGGCCTCGGTCGAAGCCGCTTGGGCCGCGGCGGTGAGGGGGAGGACGAGCGCGGCGATAATAAGGAAAAAATTGGTCATACCACAACTCAGCTGCCGCTGAGAAAAAAGGTGACAACCTTCTCCGCTTCCTTTTCGAGCGGCTTGTCGTGCTTATCGATGATCTTACGCATCGTCGCCGTGCGGCACAGGCCGAAAAAGGCTCCGACCGAGAAGCCCAAATCCGCCGCTGATTTACCGCCGTCTTTGGACGCGCCGATGAGGATCACGCGCAGCAGCGCGTGATTCTTCCGGAGCTTCTCCATCAACTTATCGCAGGAGCGGTCGCCGCAGCCGGGGAAGCGGCCCGTGCTGAATTGGGCCATGAAATCGCGGCTGTGATCAAAATGATTGAGCACGACCCGGGCCGTTGCGACGAGCAGTTCCCGGCCGGTGAGGCCGGTCTTGGGGAGAGCTTCAAGCTCGAGGCCCAGGCCGTCCACGAGGTCGGCGAACACCGCGGCGAACATCTCTTCCTTGTCCTTAAAATGGAGGAATAAGGTGCCCTTGGCGACCCCGGCCTCGTGCGCGATGTCATCAAGCACGATATCCTGGAACCCGCGCTTGATGAGCATGCGGCGCGCGGCGGCGAGGATGAGGCGCTTCTTCGAGTCGGGATCGCGGACGACGGTTTTGACGGTGGCCATGGCTTTGGGGGGTCTCTCTATAAATGACTGACTGGTTAGTCATTATATTAGCACGAAACAATATCCTTGTCCAGGGTTCATGTGCCATAATCACGGCGATGAAATTTTTTCTCGTCGTTGTGATCGCCCTTTTCGCCGCCACCGCCCGCGCGGCCGCGGCCAAGCCTTGGAAAAACGCCCTCGAACTTTCCTTCGTGAGCGCTAACGGCAACTCCAAGACGCAGACCTCCTCGCTCAAAGAGGCCTTCACCTATGATTTCAACGCCCTGACCAAAGGCGAGCTCGAAGCGGGCGCCCTTAGCGCGCGCAGCGACGGCCGAGTGACGGCCGAGCAGTATTTTGCCTTGGAAAAAATCTCCCGCAAGTTCAACGACCGGAACTATGTCTTCGAGAAATACCGTTGGGACCGGAACGTCTTCGCCGGCGTCCTGCACCGCCATGATTTTTCCATCGGCGCGGGCCGCGAACTGTGGAAGACGCCCCAGGACCTGCTGATCGGCGAGGCTTCGCCCGGCTATATCAATGAGGAACGCCTCAACGACTCTCGCAAAAGCTTTGCCTTGGCCCGCGTTTACGCCAAGTACACGCGCGTGCTCAGCGCCACCGCGAATTTCAGTCAAGACGCCGAGTACACCATGAGCCTTCAGGACTCGCGGGACGCGCGGCTCGGCACCGAGACGGCCTTAACGGCGGCGCTGACGAGCGCGCTCTCGGTGAAAAATTCCTTCATCTGGAAGCACGATAGCCGCCCGCCGACCGGCAAGCGCAAGGACGACACGATTCTGTCCGTCGCGCTGATCGCGAGCTTCTAAACGCCTAGCGCCCCGCGCGAAGCAGCGCGAGCGCGAGGAGCGCGGGCAAGGCCTGCACGAAGAAGATATTGCGGCTCGCCGTCACGCCGCCGACGAGGCCCGCGACCATGACGCAGGCGAGGAAGAAGGTCTTGATGGAAGGCCCCATCTCCGGCGCGGCAAGCAGGCCCCAGACAAGTCCGGCCGCCAGAAAGGCGTTGTAGACGCCCTGGTTCGCCGCCAGAACCGCCGATGTCTCCGCCGCTGCCGGCGTCAGCTTGAAAATCTTCAGGCCGAGGGGTGTCTTAAAAAGAAACGATTCGAGCACGAAGAAGCCGACATGTTCGAGCGCGACGAAGCCGATCAGAAGAGAAGAGGGCGTCATTGCGGCGTCTTCTCAAGAATCTTGGCTTCAAGGTCGCGGACCTTGATGAGGAGTTCCGGCAACTTCGTCAGCGCGGAGTTGATGCGGTGCATTTCCTTGGCGGGGCGCGCGGGCGTGCCGAAGTACGCCTGCTTGGGCTCGGTATCCTGCGCGACGGCCGAGGCACCCATCACGATCGTGCCGGCGGCCAGGCGGAGATGATCCTTGACGATCACATTCCCCGACAGCATGACACCGTCCTCAAGAACGACGGAGCCGCCGACCGCGGTGTTGCCGACGATGTAGATCCAGCGTCCGACGCGGCAGTTGTGGCCGATGTGGACCTGATCGTCGGTCTTCGTGTGCTGTCCGATGGTCGTGCTCTCGATCGTCGCCCGGTCGATGGTGTTCGAAGCGCCGATCTCGACGTCGTCGGAGATGAGCACGTTCCCGATGTGGGGGATTTTATATCGCTCACCGGGCCGATCGTAGAAGCCGAACCCGTCGGCGCCGATCGCCGTCGCGCTGTGGATGATGCACCGCTTGCCGATCACGCAATCGTAGCCGATGACGGCGTTTGAGCGGATCACGGAGTCTTCTCCGATCTTGGCGCGGACCTCGATCACCGCGCCCGGCCAGATGACGACCCGGGGGCCGATGTCGGCGCCTTCCATGACGACGGCTCCGGGAAGCACGGACGCCGTCGGGTCGATTTTGGCGCCGGGATGCACAAGCGGCTCCTTCGATACGCCCGGCGAGAACTTGGGACGCCGGTCGAAATGGCCGAGGAGCTTGATCAGAGCGAGGCGGGCGTCGCCGGCGATGGCCACCGCGCGAGGGAACTGGGGCGCCAGTTCCGTGGTGGTGAGCACGATGCCGCTGTTCGGTGCGAGAGGGTGGCGCTTGAGGACCGCCTTCGATTCAATGAAGTAGACGAAGCCGTCCTCGAGAGCCTGCTCGGGGGACAAGCGTTCGATGTCGCGCAAACCCTTGATCTCAAGTCCGGGCTCGCCTTTGATCTCGCCGCCTAGCAGGCGGCCCAACTCTTCAAGCTTGATAATGCCTCCGTGCGAGCCCCTAGTATGCCAAAAAGTCGCCCGCGTTTTGATATCGTCTCCCTATGAGAAAGCTCCTGATGGGCCTGTATGTCGCGACGCTCGCCGTCTCCGCGCACGCGAACCCGATGCTCGATGTCTGCATGCCGTTCGCCCCGAAGGTCTGTGGTCTCACCGACAAGCCCACACAGGCCGAATTTCTTTCCTGCTTTGAGACCGTTAAGCTCGATGCGGGGAAGGCCCGCGAGGCGGCTTGCGCCGAGGAACTGGCCCACGCGCGGGTACACGGCGCGTGCGACGCCGGCGACATCCCCACGCTGTGCGCCGGAATCAAGCCGGGCGGCAGCCGCACGATGAACTGCCTGCGCAAGAATGAAAAAAAGCTGGGCAAGGACTGCCTTAAGGCCCTCAAAGATTACGACGCGATCGTGGGCCCGAAGTCCGGGGGCCGCTCTAAGAGGAAGGGCGGTCACGCCGGCGTCAGCGCCGTTCGCTGCTGATTTACAGCGGCAGCTCGCGGCCGATGCCGCGGGTACGGGCCTTCTCATAGATGCGAATCGCGGTGGCCATGTCCTCAAGCGCGAGACCGAGATTGATGCTGGCCGTTCGCTGACGCGCCGATGTCCGTCCGCGCCGGCGTCCCGCAGCCAGCTCGCCCAGATCGGCGTAGGGAGCGGGCGTCTTCAGGAAGTAACCGGATTTCCGGTAATATTGGAATTGGGTTTTGTCGTCAGTCGCGAGAAGATCGAACTGGCGCAAAGCCGCGGGTTTCCAATAACTGTCGAAGTCGACGGGGCTGGCAAAAGCGCCCGGCGCCACCCACTCCGCTTCGATGACGGGATGGGGCTTCTTAAGGATGGGACCGCTGGTCACGATCAGGTCCATGCCCCGCACCGCGTCCTCAGGCCGGTCGACCGCCGCGATCTCGAGGCCGAATTGGGATCCCATTTCCTCGGCGAAGCGGGAAGCCAGTCCCGGCCGGATGTCGTAGGCCGCCACCTTTTGGATTTTGAACTGGCAGGCCAGGGCCTCCAAATTGCTGCGCCCCTGCACGCCGCACGCAAGAATGCCCACTGACGCGCTGTCCGGCCGCGCCAGGTATTTCGCCGCGACCGCCGTGGCCGCCCCGGTGCGCTGGGCCGTGATCCAGGTGCAGTCCATGACGCACAGCGGGATTCCGGTGTCAGGGTCGTTTAAAATCAGCAAGCCGTTAATATAGGGCAAGCCGCGCTTCTGGTTTTGAGGGTAGCCCGACACCCATTTGATCCCCGCCGACTTCATCGCGGGGATATAGGCCGGCATGGCGTGGATGAACGCGTCAGGACGGGGATGAATTCCCGGCTTGGGCGGCATCTCCACGCGGCCTCGCCCCTTAAGCTTAAACATCTGTTCGAGGGCCGCAATGATGGAGCGCATCGGCAGGCCCACGCGCTCAACGTCTTGGCGCGACAGATAGAGAAGCCCTTTTTTCATCAAAAATTACCGATAAATATTATGGGTTTATTTAAGACAGAGGCCGAAGCCTTGACAGACAGGCTCCGGCCCCTTGACGCGTCAATATTTGGGGTGACCGAGGGGACTTGAACCCCCGGCCTCAGCGTTCACAGCGCTGCGCTCTAACCAGCTGAGCTACGGCCACCACTGAGCAGCATTATAACACTTTTCCGCCCGGAACCCGTCTAGGCCCTTGGGCCTAGGCAGGCCCAGGCCCCACGCCCCATGTGAGCTTTCTGAGAGGCCGCTATACTTGAGTCATGAAGAGAAACATGACGAAGACGAGCTGGACCGTCCTCACCATCGCGTTGGCCGCTCTTCTGTGCACCCCTCCGGCGAACGCGTCCAAGAACAAGAAAGCTCCCAAATCGAAGGCCAACCCTGAGGCGCAGCGCCTCATGTCGGCCGGCCTCTCGAACCTGGAGAACGGCGAAACCTCCGCGGCGATCTCGACCTTCAACAAGGCCGTGCGCAAGGAAGGCACGGTCTCCACCTATTTCTTGCTGGGCTGGGCGCACTACCAGCGCGGCTTCAAACTCGGCTCCACTGAAGCCGCCGACCGCGACGACGCCCAGTCCGCGATCGACGCCTACGCGATGGCCCTGAGCCTCGATTCGTCGCTTAAGGAGCTGCCCGACGCCTCCCGCCTGTACTTCTCGATGGCTCTGTGCTACGAGGCCGTGCAGTCCTACGACAAGGCGCTGGACGCATACAAGATGGCCTTTCGCGCCGCTCCGGCCAAGGTCCTGATCCCGATGAACGCCGCCCGCCTTCGCCTCAAGATGGGGGATACGGCTAAAGCCGTGTCCAACATTGAGCTCGCCATGTCCAAGGCCATGAAAAACGGCCAGGGTAAGACTTTACGCGACGCCGTGCGCCGCGACCCCGCTTTCGCCGCTCTGATCGCCAATGGCACTTCCCGCAAGGCTCTTGGAATCAGCGCCGCCGAAGACGGCGAAATGGTCGCCGGCATCGACGCCCGCGGCGAAGACATGCGTGACGCCGTCCGCGACACCGCGCCCAAGGCCGTCGCCCCGGCGCAGGACGCCGAGGTCCTCGAGAAGATCTCCCAGGGCAACATCGAGTTCAAGTTCCGCCGCTACATCTCGGCGGTCTCGGCCTACAACGAGGCGCTGTCCCTCGACCAGGAGCGCCTGACCCTCGGCGCGCCTCAGACCGCGTCGGTCTACGAGAAAATCGGCATGGCGTACAATAAGCTCGGCCAGTCCGAGGTCGCCATCCGCTCCCTTCAGAAGGCCCTGCAGCAGAACCCGATGAACCCTTCGGCGCACTACCAGATCGCCCTGGCCTACGCGATGTCCGGCAAGACCGCGGTCGCGCTGCACGCCCTGGGTGAGTCCTTCAAGGCCTGCGCCGGCCCCAACGACCTCCGCCGCTTCGTGATGCAGGCCAAGACCGACACCGAGCTCGAAGCGGTGCGAGATCTCCCGGCCTTCCGCTCCACCGTCGCCCAGTACTCCGACCGCGTCGCCTTGCGCTGATCATTAAGGAGGGGAAACTCACCCTCGCTCTTAAGTTGCTATAATGACTCGTGCCTTATTCGAAGCGCGACGCGCCCAACTGCGACTGGTGTCCCTATAAGAAAACCTGCTTCTACGATCTCCTCGGAACGAAGGAGTCGAAGAAGGCATGGCGCGAGATCCGCCTCGCCAATCCCTTCAAGCGCGGCGAAGTGATTTTTCACGAAGGCGCCATGCCCCAGGGCGTCTATGTCGTCTGCACCGGCAAGGTCAAAGTCTACAAGTCGAGCCGCACCGGCCAACAGCTCACCACGCGCGTCGAATCTCCGGGCGACCTGCTCGGGCATATCACGCTGCTCGCCAACGAAGGGGCCTACACCGGCACCGGCGAGTCGCTCGAGCCGAGCGTGGTGTCGATGATCGACAAGAACACCTTCTACAACTTTCTCACGAAGTACCCGCCCGCCGCGCACGCGCTGATGATGGAGCTCGCCAAGGATGTGCGTCGCGGCGAGAACAAGGCGCGCGACATCGCTTTCAAGCCCGCGCGCGGCCGGCTGGCCGACACCTTGATCCGCATGATGGTGATAAAGAAGCCGTACCCGATCGTCGCCGGCATCAAGCGCCGCGACCTCGCCGAGATGGCGGGCCTCACGATCGAGACCACGGTGCGCCTGCTCAAGGACTTCGAGGAGCGCGAGGT
>JAYTSX010000290.1:0-15183 GCA_043745445.1 Elusimicrobiota bacterium | reverse complement strand
CCGCGCGCATCTCCGGACGGGTCAGGTCGAAGCGAAGAGCGGGAACCGAAGGCGCGCCGCCCGTGACCGGGGCGGATTGTCCGACGACCTGTGCGGCGACCGGGAGGGAGGGGGAATAGGCCAGCAGCAGCGCGAGAAAGAGGGGGAGCTGTTTCATGTCGTAATCTTATAAAGACAACGGCTTTGGGAGATGAGCCGGAGGGCCCAACGCGGCCTCGTCAGAGGACCTAGTGCGAAAATTGCTATTCTCAGCACCGATGAGCATCCCAATATCCAACTCGCGCCTGGCTTCCTACGCGTTTTTCCTCGTCGTTTTCGTCGCGGTCGCGCGCTTCGACTTGGGCGCCTTTCTCCTCGCGGGGCTCGTCTCGTACATGATTTTGGATGTCGCCGAGCGGCGCCTGCATAACGCGGGGTCTCGGCCCTTGGTCGCCCGTTGGGCCGCGGTCGCCGTCTTCGCGATCCTGGCGAGCGCGCTTGCCTGGATATTCATCACCTTCTTGAGAGTCGGGCTCGTCCGCCTACCCGTCCTCCTCGACACCTTGCTGCCAAGGCTTGGCGCCTTCGCCGAACGCTACGGTTTCGATTTTCCCGCCGACAACGCCAAAGAATTGCGGGAGGTCGTTGTGGCGGCCGCCCGGGAAAATTCCGCGTCGATCGGCAAGACCAGCGGCCTGCTCACGCGCGGGGTCTTTCAGGTCATCATCGGCATGTTCATCGCCGTCATGCGCTTTCTGGCCCCCTCGCCCAAGGGCCACGGCGGCCATCTGTATGATTCACTGCGCCACGAGGTCAACACGCGCGTGACGCTGTTTATGCGCAGCTTCGAACGCGTCGTCGGCGCCCAGGTCCTGATCTCGACCTTGAACACCGTGCTGACGACGATCTTCCTGCACGCGATGGGCTTCCACTTCAAGACGTTTCTCACGCTGACGACCTTCGTCTGCGGCATGGTGCCGCTCATCGGAAATGTAATCAGCAACATCTTCATCGTGGCCTCGGGCCTGATCGTGTCGGAGCAATTGGCGATCGTGGGCCTCGTCTACCTGATCGTCATCCACAAGCTCGGCTACCTGCTCAACAGCCGCATCCTAGGTGGATCCATCGACACGCCTATGTGGATGACGCTCCTGGGAATCGTCGTGGGCGAGGCCGTGATGGGCGTGCCCGGCGTCTTGCTCGCTCCCGCTCTCTTGCATTACGCGCGCGAGGAAATGCGCGCGCTGCCCTCTAAAGCTTAATTCCGAGGAGCTCGCCAAGAAGGCGAGCCGACGCAGCGGAGGGCTTGCTGGACTTGAGCCAGCGGAACACGCTCACTTGCGCGGTCGGACGCCAGTCTGAGAGCCCCACGAGGGCTGCGGCATGCGCCGCTTCGGCCAGTTCCACGGCGGAGGCCTCGGCCGATCCGTTCTCAAGGCCGGCAAGCAAGCGCTCGACGCCGCGAGCGAACGGCTGCTCGGCCCGCACGGAGGAAGCCGGAAGGCCCGCGGCCTTCGCGCGAGAAACAACTAACTGCAGCTCGGCGAGTGCGCCGAAGCCGTCCTCCGCGAAGCGGCGAGCTGCGTCCGCCAAAGCGTGCGCCAATAATAGGCTCGTCTCTTCCATGAGGCCCGGCGGCAGCGGCAGGCCGAGGCCGCGGAATTGCTCGGCGAGCGTCAACGCGTCCTCAAGCTGATCGCGGCCGGTGGCTTCCCAGCGCGCGAGGCGGCGCTTAAGCACCGTCGTCAGAATTTTCTCGCGCTCGTCGGGACGAAGATCGCGCAAGAGGAAGAGTCGTCCCGGGGGGAGGGGGGCCTCGCAGCCGCCGGCGGCCGCGTGCAGCAAGCTCTCGAAGCGCTCATCGGTCAGATCCCCGGCGCAGACGAAAGTCTGCACGCGTTGGCCCTTGAGCACCGCCGAGAAGAAGGTTCGGGTCCAGCCGGCGCCCGTGCACCCGTCATAAAAGGCGGAACGGCCCGCGGCCACGGTGACGCCGCCCTCGACGCGGCGCGTAAAGCGTTCGCTGTCGGCGCGGTGATGGTGCACGAAAGAGGGAGGCTGGTCCTCGAATAACAGTGAAACGGCGTAGTGCGCGACGACATGGTCAGGCGTCACGATCTGCGTCTTCACAAGTTTTTCCCAGACTCCCTCATCGTCCTTCAGCGCCACGATGAACTCGGCCTCGTAGTCGGCGCCGAAGGTCCGCGCAAGCTCCAGGGCGCGGGCCGCGTAGAGCAGAACCTGAACGGGCTCGATGCGCGAAAGGTGATCGAAAAACCAGCCGCAGCTCGTGAACATCATTAACGAGTGGCGCTGAAGCTCCAGCAAAGTCAGCGTTTTTATGCGCGCGCTGTCGTCCTTCACCGCCGGGGCGAAAGCGGTCAGAAACTGCGCGATATTCTCCTCTGATCGATCGAGGACCACGCTGACATACGCGTCGCGCGCGGCCCACGGGTCAGGCAGCAGGCCCGCAGCTTCTTTGACATAGAGAGCGTCAAACTTGTCCCGCAGGCCTTCGAGCGCCGAGCGCAACGGCGCGCGCCAGTCCAAGCTCGCGCCCTCGACCGCGCCGCAACCGCAGGCCGAGCGCCAACGCTCGACGCCATGCGGGCAGCTCCAAGAGGTGCCGCCCTCGCGCAGGCGAACCTCCTGGCGCGGGGGATGCTGAGCCAGCCACCACCCAAGGTTCACGGGCTCCACACCTTTTTCGGGCAAGGCGTAGCGCAGGAAATGCGCCAGGCCCATCTCCGCGAAGGACTCGTGATGGCCGTAGGACTCGCCGTCGGTGGCGAGCAACGCCAGTCCATCCTCGGCGGTCGGCGGAAGGCGCGACACGATGCGGGAGGCGAAGGAGCGGCTGTCGCTCATCGCGCGCTCGAACGCCACCGAGCGCGACAAGGGGCCGTCATAAAAGAAAATGGCCAACGCGCTCTTGCCGTCGGTCCATTGATACGCGATACCCGGCCGCAACGAATCCGTGGCCTGCTTCCATGTCCCGCCCGACAAGGGACGCACCGCGTCGGCCTGGTGCGGCTCGAGGATCACGAACTTGACGCCATGGGCAGCGACGGCGGCCAAAGTCGCGTCGTCGGCGGCGCATTCCGGAAGCCACAGACCTTCGGCCTCGCGGCCGAAGCGCTTGCGAAAATCGGCCAGCCCCCAACGGATCTCGGTGTCGCGATCGCGGGGAGAGGCGAGAGGCAGGATCGAATGATGGAACGCCTGAGCAACCGCGTTGCCGTGCCCGTCCAGGCGCGCGGCGCTTTCCTTGTCGGCCTCAAGCAGGCGCGCGTAGCCCTGCGGGTGGGCCTTTTCAAGCCAGGCCAGCAAAGTCGGGCCGAAATTAAAGGACATCCACGCGTAGTTGTCGACGATGTCGGTGATGAACCCCTCGCCGTCGACGACCCGGGCCTCACTGTTGGGGACATAGCACTCGCGGGCGATGCGCGCGTTCCAGTCATGATCGTGGCCGGCCGAGAGCTGCCGCTCGACCGTGCCGGTCCAAGGGTTTTCCCGGGGGGGCTGGTAAAAATGGCCGTGCACGCAGGCGTAACGCTTCACCCGTCTATTTTACTTATTCCGGGGGGTCGGCATAGGGCCCAACAGAGGATGGGCCTCCAGACCCCTGACGGGAACCCTCCCGCCGGGTACTCTTTATCTATGAGACACTCACTGACGCTCAGCCTAGCGCTCCTTGTCGCGACGCCCGCCTTTGCCCAAGTTCGGGTCATCACGGAGCTGGCGCTTCCGAGCGCACCGGCCATAGCGCCCGCAAATACGATCTCGCCGGTCCTTTCGATGCCGGCTCTCGGCGCGACGCTGGCGGCCCCGAGCCTCACCCTCTCGCCCGTGCTTGCGGCGCCCACGCCAGTGATGGCCCAGGCCGCGTTGATCCAGGCCGGCGCCTCGCTCTCCGCCGCCGCAAAGGAAGGCCACGACCAAGGCGCGGTCTCAAGGCGAGCGTTCGACGCCGGCGCAAAAACGCCCGCGGAAGCTCCGGCGGTCACGGGCATGGAGAGCACGGCGCGCCCGGCGGCGCTGGAACCCAATTCGCCCGTGGGCAGAATCGTCACACGGCAGATGGGACCGGTCAAAACCGCCATTGCCGAGACCGCCGATGTCGCGACCCTGATGATCCCGCTCGCTTTCATCTCGATGATCATGAAGGCGACGATGTCCAACCCCGCCCTTCTTATCCCGTCTATGATCGCGCTGTGGGCCGCGGGCGCCTGGGCCATGCGCGGCCATCTCGGCGGCCTGCGCTCGACTGTCGTGGACGGCTGGCAGGCGTCGCACGACCAGAAATACCGAATCGATCCCGGCACCGGACAGCTCAAGGATATCCGCGGCCACAAATACGGCTCTGATCGCTACGAGGAGTGGGCGGCCGGTCCCGTCGGAAAGCTCGCCACGGGTTTGATCGCGGCGTCCGCCGCGGTCGCCGCAGCCGCCTTCCTCCTGCTATAATCGGCGGGTGCAACCCGTCAGCCTTGAGAATACCTTTCATCTGTCCTCCACGCCCGCCGAGCTGTGGCCCCTTGTCTCAAACACCGACCGCTTAAACCGCGCCCTTGGCCTTCCGGCGACGACCTCCGCCGGCTCCAACCCCTCGGACTACAGCCAAGAAATCAGCGCGAATCTGTTCGGACTGTCCTTGCGTTGGAAGGAGGCCCCGTTCGATTATGTCGATGAGCGTAATTACGAGGTCATCCGCGAATTCCACACCGGTCCGTTCACCCGTTTTCAAGGCGGTCTGAAAATGGCCGCCGAAGGCGGCGGGTCTTCCGTCACCTTGTACGGCGCGTTCATGCCGCGCTGGTCCTGGGCCCGTCCGCTCGTGCGCGCCTTCGCTGGCAAGGCCATGCAGGACATGAAGGGAATATACGCTCGCATCGATGAATCCATCCAGAAGCTCGGCGCGTTTCCAGCGCCGCCGCGCACCATCACGGCCGTCGATGAAGACCAGTACGGCGCCCGCGTGGGCGCGCTGCGCGCAGAGCGCGTCGACATGCCCTCCGCCGAACGCCTCATCGCGCACATCAAGGATGCTTCAGACGACGAGCTCCGCGGCATGCGTCCGTTCGAGCTCGCCGACCGCTGGGGCCTGCCTCGAGTCGCCGCGCTTGGCGCCTGCCTTCACGCGACCAAGACCGGCCTCCTCGACCTCAAATGGGAGGTGCTCTGCCCAAATTGCGCCGCTCCGAAGGAAACGCTCACGAAGCTCTCCGACCTCAAGAGCACCTCGCATTGCGGCTCCTGCGAGATTGATTACGGCGTCGACTTCGGCAGCTCGGTCGAGCTGCGCTTCTCCGTGCATCCGAGCGTGCGCGAGGTCAATGGAGCCATTTTCTGCGCCGGCAGCCCGGCACACTCCCGTCATGCCGCCGCCCAGCTCCGCCTTGACGGCGTCACGGCGCGGGCCGTGGACATCGAGCTTGAGTCCCGCTCCTACACCGTCCGTTTTCTTCAGGCGAAGAGAACCGTCCAGCTGCGGCCGTCGCTCAACGGCCTCGCCACCGTCTCCATCGACCTCTCGAAAACCATCGACGAATCTGAGATCCTGTTTATACCTGGCCTGGTAAAAGTCATCTTTCAACCGACTCTTGAGCCCGCGCTCGTGCGCATTGAAAACGAAAGCTGGAAGGGTGCGGCGGCCTCGGCCTCGCTTGTCACGATGTTGCAGGAGTTCCGGGATCTCTTCTCTTCCGAGGTGCTGGCTCCGGGAATCGATATCGGCATCAAGAACCTCGCCTTGCTGTTCACAGACCTCAAAGGCTCGACCGCCATGTACGAGCGCGTCGGGGACGCGACCGCGTACGGAATCGTGCGCGACCACTTCGATTGGCTGACCCGCATCATCGCGGCGCGTGGCGGCGCGGTGGTGAAAACCATCGGCGACGCGGTCATGGCCGTTTTCCCGTCTGGCGCCGGAGCGCTCGAGGCCGCGCTTGACATGCAGGAGCGTATCAACGAGCTTTCGTGCCGCCTCGCCCCTCGCCAGCCGGTCGCGCTGAAGATCGGCGTCCACCAGGGCCCGGCCATCGCGATCAACGCGGGCGGCAGCCTCGACTACTTCGGGACCATGGTCAATGTCTCGGCGCGCGTGCAGAACGAGAGCGCGGGCGGTGACATCGTCATCACGAGCACGATCACCGCCGATCCCGCCTGCGCGGCCGTGCTCGCGCGCCGCGCCGCCACAGCCAACCGCTTCACGATCCAGCTCAAGGGCCTCAGCGGCGAATTCGAGTTGTGGCGCCTGACGCCCCATGCGCCCATATGAAGTCACTTCTGTGCGCGTTGCTGCTTTCGACGCCCGCTTTCGCCGTCGAGCCCAGCATTCACGATCTCATCGACAGGGCCAATAAGGCCCTGCGCGGCGATTCCAGCCACGGTCGCCTGATCATGACGATCGAGACGCCGGAATGGAAGCGCTCGCTCGAGATGGAGGGCTGGAACAAAGACCGCACCTACGCCTTCATCAAGATTCTCGCGCCGGCCAAGGAGCGGGGGAACACCACCTTGCGGCGCAAGACGGAGATGTGGGTGTGGCTCCCGAAAGTCGAGCGCGTGATCAAGATTCCGCCCACGATGATGCACTCGACCTGGCAAGGCTCCGATTTTACTTACGAGGACATCGTGAAGGCGGACTCCATCGTCAAAGACTACACGCATAAGCTCCTGAAGACCACCAAGGAAGTAGGGCGTACCGTTTATCACATCGAGGCTATCCCTAAGCCTGACGCGCCCGTGGTCTGGGGCAAGGTACTGACTGATGTCGCGCTGTACGATGATGACCAGTCGGTCATCCCGCTTAACGAACTCGACTACTCCGAACGCGGCGAGTTGATCCGCACGATCACCCTTTCCGACGTCAAGGTCATGAGCGGCCGCCGCGTTCCGGCTAAGCTCGAATGCGTGCCGGCCAAGAAGAAAGGGCAACGCACGACCTTGCATTACCAGGAACTTCAGTTCGACATCCCTCTCGAAGAGGATTTTTTCAGCTACCAACGCCTCCAAAAGGGAGGAAGCTAAGTTGCTGCGACTCGCCTGGCGCAATGTCTGGCGAAACCGGCGCCGCAGCCTGATCAACGTGGCCGCGATGGGCTTCGGCCTCGCCGCGATCATGTTCGGCCAAAGCATGATGCGTTCCTTGCAGGGCCAGCTCATTAAAAAGGCGACGGGCTCGATCACGGGCCATGTCCGCATCCAACGCAACGATGTTGACGAGTCAAAATTCCCCGACAAGTTCATGACCAATACCGATGTCGCCGCGACCATTCTGGACCAGGATCCCCGTATCGCCGTGTGGGGCCGACGCATTCACATGACCGGCCTCGTCTCCGCGCCGAGCGCGTCGCTGGGCGCCTTGATCTGCGCCGTCGAGCCCGACAAGGAGAAAACGCTCACCGACATGTCCTCCTACATAAAGGAGGGGACCTACCTTGATCCCAACGGCAAGGGAATCGTCATGGGCCGAAAGATCGCGGGCCGCCTCGATGTCCGCCTCGGCGAGAAGGTCGTGATCATGGCCCAGGCCGCCGACGGCTCGATGGGCGCGGAGGCTTTCCGTGTCGTCGGCCTCCAGCAAACCGGCTCGGAAACCTTCGACGGGCAGATCGTTTGGGTTCCGCTCAAGGCGATGCAGGAACTGCTGGGCCGCCCTGGGCAGACGAATCAACTTGCCGCGCGCGTCCATGACATCGACCTCGCCGAGGAGGTCGCCGCCGATATTGATTCCAAGCTGCCGCCGGGAAATATCCGCGCGATCAGCTGGAAGAAGATCGACCGCGAGATCATCGGCATACAGGCTTTTCAAAACGGCATCCTGACCGTCGTGCTCTTCATCGTCTTCGCGATCGTAGCGCTCGGCATCCTCAACACCCAGCTCATGAGCCTTTTCGAGCGTGTGCGGGAGTTCGGCGTGTTGATGGCCATCGGCGCGCGGCCGCGCTGGATTGTGCGCCTGATCCTGGCCGAGTCGCTCGTGCTCGGCTCCGTCGGCGTTCTTCTCGGCCTCACGCTCGGCGCCGCGATGATCGCCTATTTCGGCCGCCACGGCCTGCACCTGCCCGTGGGCGAGGCCTTCTCCTACTTCCTGCCGTTCCCGACGGTGATCTACCTGGTGCCGTCTTGGGAGCAGCACGCCTTCGCCTGCCTCTCGGTCTTTCTGATCACCTTGCTCGCCTCTTTGCCCCCGGCGTTGCGCGCCGGACGGCTTAAGCCCGCGGAGGCCCTGCGACATGTCTAGCCTCGTCGAGGTCTCACACCTCCACAAAATTTATCCCGGCGGCTCCAAGGTCTCCGCGCTCAAAGGCATCAATCTCAAGGTTTTACGGGGGGAGTTTTCAGCCTTGGCTGGACCGTCCGGCTCGGGGAAATCAACCCTCCTTAATTTAATCGGAACCCTCGACCGGCCGACCAAAGGCACGGTGAGTTACGACGGCCATGTCGTTTCCACGCTCGACGCAGATTCGCTCTCGGATTTTCGGCTGCGCTCGCTCGGCTTCGTGTTCCAGGCCTATAACCTAATCCCGGTGTTGACCGCCGTGGAGAACGTCGAGTACCCGCTCGTGCTTCAGGGCGTGGACGCGGATAAGCGCCGTAAGCTCGCGCACGAGGCCCTGGGCTGGGTCGGGCTTGAGGGATACGACGAACGCCGTCCCGATTTGCTCTCCGGCGGCCAACAGCAGCGTGTCGCCGTCGCGCGCGCGATCGTGACCCGCCCCTCGCTGGTTCTCGCCGATGAGCCGACGGCCAACCTCGACTCGAAAACCGGCGCCCAACTCCTCGACCTCATGCAAGGCCTCAACAAGGATCATGGCATCACCTTTCTCTTCTCCAGCCACGACGGGGCCGTCCTTGAGCGGGCCCGACGCGTCGTGCGCCTCCAGGACGGTGAGCTTCTCTCCGATGAAGTCCATTCGCGCTAGCCTTCTACTCCTGCTGTTCGCAGCGCCGGCCTCCGCCGCCGTAAAGGCGGGCGGGTATCTGAAGGATTTCTGGCAGTATTCGCATTCGGCGTTCGACGGGCGCGCCTACAATCTCAACACCGCCCGCGCGCGCCTCTCGCTCGACGCCGACAAGTCCGTCCTCAAGGCTCACGTGGATTTCGACCAACAAGTGGCCGCGGGCTCCTTCTTCCGCACCACGGAGTTCCGCCAGTTCGGCTACGCGCCACCCAAGCCCTGGCTCGACATGGAGCACACTGTCTCGACGGGTACGACCAACGGATTCGGCATCGGCGCCTACCGCGCCTGGATCGGCCTAGAGGATGAGCGCGGCATCATCCGCGCGGGACGACAACGCATCGCCTGGGGGACCGGCAAGCTCTGGAATCCGACCGACGTCCTGAACCCCTACGATCCGACGACCGTGGAGCGGGAGGAGCGGCGAGGCGTCGACGCGCTGTACGCCCGCGCCGGCATCGGCTCGCTCGGGCAGGCGGAGCTCGCCTGGGCCCCGGGCGACCGGTGGAACGACCACGCCTTGCTCGCGCGCGGCCGCGCGAATTGGGAGGGTTGGGACGCCTCTTTAATGGGCGGCAAAATTCCCGGCTCGACCGGGTCTTTCGTTCTCGGCGGGGACTTCGCCCGAGAGCTCTTTGAGGGCACGGCCCACGGCGAGGCAGCCTGGTTTAATCCGATCATCCGAAATCCGTACTGGAAAACCGGCCTCGGCTACGATTACAACTTCGCTTCCGACACGAAATGGACCTGGCTAAAGGACGCGGCCTTCATCTTCGAGCTGTATCATGCGGGCAACGGCAAGACCGACCCGCGGCGCTACGACTTCGCGTCCCTCCGCGCGGGCCGCGAGCAGGGGGTGGCGCAGAACTATTTCGGCGCGACCTTCTCCAAAGACCTGCACACCTTACTGAAGCTCGAATGCGCGACGATCGTCAACGCCGACGACGGCTCCACACTCGCCTATCCGAGCCTGGCTTGGAACGCCATCCCTGACCTTTGGCTCACCGCCGCGTGGCGCCGTTTCGGGGGCGACCGCCTTTCCGAGTACGGACCTCAGCCCAATCAGACCGTTCTATCCGCGCAATACTGGTTTTAAGCTAAAATCCGCGAATGCTTAAAATCGCCCTCTGTGCCCTCCTCGCTGTGCCCGCCGCGGCGGCGCCGAAAATGGCCCCCGAGTTCAAAATCGCCAAAGTCTTCAACGCCCCGGTCTCCGAGGTCAAGAGCCTGGCGAGCCTCAAGGGCAAGGTCGTCTTCCTCGAGTTCTGGGCGACCACCTGCGCTCCGTGCGTCGCCGGCGTTCCGCGCACGAACCGTCTTATCGGCGCGCTTAAGGGCGAGCCCGTCGTCTTCCTCGCGGTGACTGATGAACCCGCTGACATGATCGAGGCGTATCTCAAAACTCATGAGTTCAAGGCCTGGGTCGGAGTGGACGAAGCAAGGTCGTCGCTCAAAGCCTATAAGAACCGTAGCCGCCCGGACGGCTACCTGATCGGGAAGGATGGAACTTTGCTCGCGCGAATCTACCCCGACCAACTCCAGGAAAGCGATGTTCGCGACGCAATCGCAGACAAGTTCAAGGCCAAGACGGTGGAAAGGTTCGACGACGGGCCCCCGCCGGCGAAAGCGTCCGCCGAGACGACCTTTTTCGAGGCCGTGATCTCCTCGGCCTCGGGCAGGTCGGGCATGAGCATGGGCGATAGCGACCTCACGGCGACATCCGTGCCTTTTGCGTTCGTTCTCTCCTTGCTCTGGGACATCGAGCAGGATCAGATCATAGTCGAGACCCCGCCCGTCAAATCTCTCAACATTCGATTAAAGACGCCTCCGGAGGCTTACGAACAAGGCCGGGAGTTAATGAAACAGGCGATTCAGACCACCTTCGGCGTGAGCGTCCTACCTGAGATCAAGGAAACCGATGTCTACCTTCTCTCCTTGTCCACCGGGCTTGGCGCGCATCGCCCGGCGAAGGGAGACCCCTCCGTAAAATCCGGGATTATGGCATCGGGCGGAGGACGCCTGCTTGGGAAGACGACGATGGCCGGCTTCGCGAAGGCCCTTTGGGGCGCTTCGAGCAAACCCGTACTCGACGACACCGGACTGGCGGGGGAATACTCCCTCGACCTCGAGTGGAAATGGACGCATAACGACGATTCCGCTCTCGGCTCCGCCCTCGCGGAGCAAGGCCTGCGGCTCGTGCCGGGCCGCCGCAAGGTGGAGTTCCTGCGCGTCACGCCCGTCAAAAAGAAATAGCGCGCGATGCGAATTTTCCTCCTCGCCGTCCTGCTCGCCGCGCCGGCCTCCGCCAAGGAAGCCGGGCATGTTCGGGCGGAGCTGCTCGTGGCTGGGGGGGAAGCCGCGCTGCGCCTGGTGCACGCGCCGCACTGGCACACCTACTGGATCAACCCCGGCGACTCGGGGCTGGCCACCAAGCTGACGCCGGGCCTTCTCGATTTTCCGACGCCGGAGCGCATCGTCTACGGACCATTGACGAGCTTCGGGTATTCCGGCGAAGTCCTCATACCGGCCAAGCTGCCCGAGGGCGTTCAAACGGCGACCGCGACCTGGCTCGAATGCTCCGATGTGTGCATCCCCGGCAAAGCCGTCCTCACGCCGCGGACCGTCGCCCCCGAGAGGCTCGCCGCCGCCCGCGCAAAGGTTCCGACTCCCGATTCCACCGCCGCGATCGGCGCCTCGCGCCGCGGCGACGCCGTGATCATAGAGCTCGCGGGGCGCCACCCGCTCGCCGAATTCTTCCCGGCCGAGCCCGGCGCCTTCGAGGGCGCACGCGGCGCGGTCGCGGTGGCCCCCAGCCGCACCGAACTGACCTTGCAGAAAGCCCCCGGCGCTCCCGATCTTAAGACGCTCTCCGGCATCCTCGTACGCCCCGGCCTGGCCCCTGTTTGGATTCTGCTCCCGATCAGCGCAGGCGGCGTCGGACTGCGCAATCTCATTCTCGCCTTCCTCGGCGGCCTCCTCCTCAATCTGATGCCCTGCGTGTTCCCGGTGCTCGCGATCAAGGTCGCGGGTCTTCTGGAACGCCCCGGCCGCGGCCACGCGCTGGCCTACACGGCGGGCGTGGTCACGAGCTTCCTCGCTCTCGCCGTCATGCTCCTCGCCGCGCGCGCGGCCGGCTCCTCCCTCGGCTGGGGCTTTCAGCTCCAGTCTCCGTGGGTCGTGGGCTTCATGGCCGCTCTCTTCATCGCCATCGGCCTCAATCTACTGGGGCTCTTCGAGGTCGGCACGCGCCTGATGTCTCTCGGCGGCAACTCCGGCGGCGGGTCCTTCACCTCGGGCGTCTTCGCCGTCGTCGTCGCGGCACCCTGCACGGCTCCGTTCATGGGCGCCGCCGTCGGCTGGGCGTTGACCCGGCCCGCCTGGGAGGCATTGTCGGTGTTCGCCTCGCTTGGCCTGGGCACCGCCGCGCCGTACGCGCTGCTGTCGTCCTGGCCGGCATTACTTAAACGAATGCCCAAGCCCGGGCGCTGGATGGAAACCTTTAAGCACATCCTGTCCGTCCCCATGTTCCTGACCGCGGCGTGGCTGGTGTGGGTACTTTTCCGTTTGCTCGCCGCGCCTGCCGGCAACGACCCACTCTGGAAGACATGGTCCCCGGAGGCCGTCGCGGAAGCGCGTTCTCATGGCCGAACGGTTTTCGTGGATTTCACCGCCGCCTGGTGCCTCTCCTGCCAGGTAAACGAGCGCGTCGTTCTCTCTCGTCCCGAGATCCGCGCCGCGCTCGAAAAGGGCGTCGCCTTCAAGGCCGATTGGACGGACAAGAACGCCGTCATCGAAAAAGAGCTGGCGAGCCATGGACGCGCGGGCGTCCCACTTTATATCGTCTATCCGAAGGGAGGGGAAGCCGTCACCCTTCCGGAAATTTTAACGCCGGCGCTCGTGCTCGAAACCCTAGGAGAAAACAAATGAAGACCGTTCTCGCCGCCGCGATCCTGTTTTTGACCGTCGCCGCGCACGCCGCTCCACGCCTGGGCGAACCCGCCCCCGACTTCACCCTCGCCGACCAGACCGGCAAGCCCGTCAAGCTCTCCGACGCCAAGGGCAAGTTCGTCGTCCTCGAGTGGTACAACAAGGGCTGCCCGTTCGTGAAGAAGCACTACGGCTCGAAGAACATGCAGGGCCTGCAGAAGAAGTACGGCAAGAAGGGCGTCGTCTGGTACTCGATCGTCTCCTCGCATGAAGGCAAGGAAGGCCACCTGACCACCGCGGAAGCCGCGGCCGAGATCAAGTCCGCGGGCATGGGCTCGAAGGCGATCCTGCTCGACGAGAAGGGCGATGTGGGCCGTCAGTATTCCGCGAAGACGACGCCGCACATGTTCGTCATCGACAAGAAGGGCGTCTTGATCTACCAGGGCGGCATCGACGACACCCCGAGCGCGGATCCCGCCGATATTAAAACCTCGAAGAACCTCGTGGCCGCGGCGCTCGATGAAGCGATGGCGGGCAAGGCCGTGTCAACGCCCTCGGCGCCGCCGTATGGCTGCTCGGTCAAGTATTAGTTCGAGTCCTAGTTCCGCAGCCAAATCTCGACGCGAACTGTTTCCAGGAAACAGTCACGACTCTTCCCGGGAAGAGCGGGGTCTATTATTCCTAGTGTTTTTTGAGCGCCGCGATAAAGCGCGGCCAGTCGCGTCCGTTTTGCTCGAATAGAGCGTCGAGCTTCGCGGGGTCGCCGCGGTACACGCGGTGAGCGGCGACGACGGCGTTGTTGAGACTCTTCGGCATCTCGAGACCAACCTTCAAGGCCTCCGTGCGCGCCCAGGCGAACAATGATTCGCGGTCACCGCGGCCCGCCTTGTAGCTCTCTTCAAGAAGCTTGGCGAGCTGATCGTAGAGAATACCGCGGGTCTCGGCCTTGGCGTTGTCGATCTTCCATTCAGACAATTCCGGAGACACCGCGCCAAAGCGTTCGGTCAAAAATAATTCAGCGCCATGCTCGCCGATCCACTGCGCCGTGGACTCCTCGTTGCCGAGCGTGCCGTGAGCGAATTCGTGGATGAGCAATTCGGAGAGATCGCCGGGGCCGTATTCCAGAACGGAAGACGGAAGGGGATCGGCGATGGGTAAGGGCGTATTGTATGCGGCGGCCGGCACGACGACCGAGTCGTAGCCTTTCTTTGTCCAGGCGGCGGCCTCGCGCTCGGCCCACTCGCGCCGAAAATGGCCCTTGTAGGGAAAACCCAGAAACGAGATCGGCTTCAAGCTCGTCGTCGAGCAGGCGTAGACGAGCCAGGTCACCGCGCCGTCCACCGGCGTCCACTTCGCGTAGTCGCGAGACGGCGACAGCGTCAGGCGCTCCACGGCGAAGCGCCGCGCGTCGAGGACGAGCTTGAGCTTCTCGCGGCGGCCGGGAGCGGTGGATGGATCGGCGATCGTCTTCGCGATGGAACGCTCATGCCACAGCAAGGAGAGATGACCCGCGGCCGAACGGTAGCCGTAAAGAGGGGAGCAACCCGCCGCGAGCAGGAGGAGAAGCGGAAGAGCCTTACGGCTCAACCCATTTCCCGTGCTTTTTGATCAGCTCCACGAGCGCGTCGTCGGACTTAGCGAAGGAAATGCCCTTCTGCACGCATTCCTTGCCGACATACAAGTTGATCGAGTCGGGCGCGCCGCCGACATAGCCGAAGTCCGCGTCGGCCATTTCGCCGGGGCCGTTGACGATACAGCCCATGATCGCGATCTTCACGCCTTTAAGGTGACCGGTCCGGGCTTTGATTCGCTCGGTAGTCGTTTGCAGGTCAAAGAGTGTTCTTCCGCAGGAAGGACACGACACGAACTCGGTCTTGGTGATGCGCACGCCCGCGCCCTGGAGCACATTGTAGATCAGGGACACGCCGCGCTCGAACGGCAGGTCGGCATCGATCGACACCGCGTCGCCCACGCCGTCGCACAGCAGGCCGCCGATGAGGGTGGACGCGCGCATGACCTGTTCATCAGGCGTATTTTCGCGCGGAGCGCGAATCAGGATGGGGGAGGTCGCGCCGTACGCGGCGAGCGCGCGGTACTCGCGGATCAGCTTGCCTGCGTCAGTCCCGCGCAAGGAGGTCATGGTCGGGACCTTCTTGTAGAGGGAGGCGGCCTCGTACTTGCGCGCGAGGTCGGCGCTCTCGGCCTCGACGAGGTTCACCATGCCGGTAGCCACGAGCGCGTCGAGATAAGTCCCGTATTCCTTCTCGACGGGCGTGGCCCAGCAGGTCATGTCGGCGATCTTCACCGCGTC
>JAYTSX010000289.1:0-15198 GCA_043745445.1 Elusimicrobiota bacterium | reverse complement strand
TTTTAGGGGAAACCCGCAAAAATGCCCACGCCGGTCTGGAAACAATTTTATGACCGAGTTTGGAATGTAGCGCCACTGCGCGCAACTTGCTCTGCTATACACATGCGAAAATGCGGCGAGTGCCGACTGTGCTGCAACGTGTTCCCCTTACCGGTACTCGACAAGCCGGCCGGACAATGGTGCCGGCTTCTCGGCCCCGCCGGCTGCACGGTTCATGATTCTGGCCAGCCCGAAGTCTGTAGCCAGTATGCGTGCTACTGGCTCGAACATGAAAGCCTTCCCGAAGAGTCCCGGCCTGATCGCGTCGGGATGGTGGTGACCGAGTCCGGTACGGTGGCCGTCGGCGGCCACGAGCTGCCGGTGCTGGTCATAAATCTGTTGAAACCGGATTCCGACCGCGGTCCTGTCGCCCGGGGGATGATCGAGGAATTTCTGGCGGCCGGCATGGCGGCCCTACTGCTTCATGGCCCGGACATGCGCATAATCTACGATCGGGCGCGCTACCCCGCGATCAAACCCGATGACATTGAGGCGGCTTTCCGGCACGAGCGTTCCAAGGATATCGAAGAGCTGCGGCGGCTTGGGGCCGTCGAGAAAAACTTTCCATAGCGTTTAAGCGATGTTTCCTTGACGCATACCGGTTTGGGAGCTCCCCGAGCAGCCATCAACCGAACTGCCATTGGCCGCGCGGGATGGACATTGGGAGGCCTTCGGCATCCACGGTGTCGCCCTGGAAGAGGAAGAACATCGACTGTCCCGCGCCAGTTTAATTGAAAGGGTCGAAAAAATGACTAGAAACCGCTTTTAGGAAGAACGCTGCGCGGATCCAGCGCTGCATTCGAGCGGCGCATTTCGAAGTGAATGTGTGGCCCGGTGGAATGCCCGGTGGACCCCAGAAGGGCGATCACCTGCCCCTGCGCCACCTTGTCCCCCAGATGGACCTTTAGGGATTGATTGTGCGCGTACAGCGTCGTCATTTGCGAGTCATGGCGAAGAATGACGACGTTGCCGTAGCCTCGCATGCGGCTGTCCGCGTACAGGACCTCCCCGGCCGCAGAGGCGAATACCGGCTCGCCTGAATCCGCGGCGATATCGATGCCTTCATGCGGTTTGTGCCAACGGTGGCCGAACTCAGAACTGACGATTCCCGCGCCGAGCGGCCAGCGGTAGGCGCCTGTGTACGCTGGGAGCTTTGGATAGCGGGTCCCGAGCACGCCTTTGACCGCCGTGGAGGAGAGTTCTCCGGCGTCGTGGTTCTTCTTGTAAAACGCGGCCCTCGCCGCATAGTAGCCGAAGTCTTTTATGATCGTCCCGGCAATTTTGACCGTGCCGACCGCGACCTTGGTGGCGACCTTGGCCGTGCCGTAGGTCAGCTTTGCCGTCGTGGTCACCACTTTCCCGGCTGTGCGGCAAGCGGCCAGAAGAAAAACGACAACGACGAACGCCCAAGCGAGGCGCGGCATGATGGTAAGGGTACCTCCCCTGCTTGAATAAGTCCAGTATGTGTTATGGTACGGCATGACCATAGCGTCGATCGAATTCACTCAAAAAGATAAGAAGCGGCTCTCCCCGAATATTTTGCGCAAGGTTCAGGTGGGGATGGAACGCGACGGCGCGGTCGCCCTTGCTAACCTGTTCCCGCTGAGCCTGTTGAAGAAATTGCGTGCCGAGGTTCTGCGCCGCCATAATAGCGGTGAATTGCACGGGCGGGGGCTTGTCCGGGATATTGGCGGCCGCTACGCCGCCGTCCTGCCGTTCGAAGGCCCTTTTTTGACGCCGCTTTTTTATGGGAACAGCAAGGTGCTTGAGATCATGTCATCCTTGCTCGGCGCATCGTATTGCATCGGGAGTCTCGAGGCCGTGATCGCGCGGCCCGGGGCGTATAAGCAGCACCAGCATATCGATGGGCCCCTTCGTTTTGACCGCATGATCGGCAAGACGAAGCGCGGGTATCAGGGCGATCTGTCCGGCTTGCCGCCCTTCGCCGTGACTTTGTGCGTTCCGCTTTGCGATGTGAACGAGGAGAACGGACCGACGGCCATCTGGCGGGGTTCGCACCGCGCCGCGCTTCGAGCCCGTCCTCCCGGAGAGAAGGAGCTTGCCCGTCAATTTCCAATTGAATACATGGCTGGAGATTTCGGCCGCTCGTTTATTTTTGATTTTCGGGCTTTTCACTGCGGAATGCCAAATTTTAGCGCTGAGGCGCGGCCGCTCTTGATGTTCGTGTTCACGCGCAGCTGGTACCGGGATCCGAACCAAGCCGAGGTCCATCCAAGCGTGGTCATCACCAAGCGTAATTTCTCTAAAATTCCATCGAAATACAAAGAGCTATTTACGCTCGCGCCGGCCTCCCGCCGTGCGTTATGGAAGGACGACAAAACCTAGGTCTTTCGGTCCTTGAATCCGAAACATCATCCGGCTACGCTTTATTTATGATCCTCAACGTCCTGCTCTTCGCGGCCGGCGCGGCTTTCGCTTTACCCGCCCCCAAAGCTCCCGTGAGAGCTTCCGAGGAAACTTTGCGCGGCATGCTTTTAAAGCTGCGTCATAACGACGCGTGGAAGGTGCGCGAGGCTGTTATCGGCGACGCCGAGGAGCTGCGCGACGCGGTGGTGTCCGGCACGGGCACGACGAAGGCGCTCTTCGCAGACCGCCTTCCCGGGATGGCCAAAGATCCTTTTGATATCTGCCGTGACCTCGCCGGCTGCCGCCAGGCGCCGCTGTCTTTGCATGTCGAAGACCAATCGCTGATCGACGACGCCTTATTGGCGTTGGCAAGGCCCTGGTTCAAACTGCAGGAAGCACGCGGCAAGGCCGTCACGCCGACCGTCGATCCGGGCACCGGCGTGCGCCTCGTCCTTGAAGGCTTGAAGGGATTGTCGACCGTGACGCTCGAAGCCTCTCCAGCTCCGACGGGCGGTTTTGATGTGACGCTCAGCGAGGGCCCCGAAGCGGCCCGCGTTTACGCCGCCGAGCGCGCCGCCGTCCTGCCGCGCTAGCCGCGCGCCGACGACAGCGCTTTTTGCGCCGCATCTAAGAGGGACTTTACGCCGGCGGGGCCGGCGCTCGCAGTCCGTCGGGCTGTTTCATAGCTGCCGGCCGCCTTTTCGTAGTCGTTGGAGTTGCGGCGGAAGTCATTGGCGCGGTTGCAGGCCCTGTCCGCGGCTTCAAAGAGAAGGCGGGTGATGCCGCGCAGCATTTCGAGCTTCTCCCAGGCCCGGCTTCGGTTCACATCGCGCGGTTCCTGACCGAGGGCGCCCAGGCGGATCTTGGCGTCACCCAGAGGCGCGGGTATTTCCTCGGCGCGAAGAATCACACCGGCCGTGTGTGTGGCAATTTCCTCAAGGGATCCACGCGCATCGTCCCGCGCCTCTTTCATCACAAGGGCCTGAGCGCCCATGATTTTAACCGACTCTTCAAGCGGACGCAGGGTTTCGGCGGCGGACTGCAGCGCGGCGAGCGCCTTGGCGAGGAACGGACGCAAAGGTTTGCTCTCGCCATCAGGCAACGCGTCTATTTTCTGTTTGAGGTCCTCGTAATCGGCGGTTAGCCTCTGCCACCGCAAGCGTTCGGCCGAGATCGGATCAGCCAGCTCTTTGATCTTGAGCTCCGAGCTCGCCTTGACCCCGGCGTCCATCTCTACAGCCCTCTGTCGCGCTGCGGTGTCCAGGGATCGGGCCGAGCCGGACGCGCCCTGCGCCAGGCGCTCGCCATCGTCAAGACCGGCTGAGATCGCGGGAACTTTGTCCGGCACTAAGGGCAGGCTCGTCGCGTCGACGACAGTTGAGTGTGAGAGTGTCGCGGCCTGTCGCAGGGCGGCGCGGTCGGCGTCGCTGTCGTAATGGGCGGCCCAAGCGGGCGTCGAGGCCAGCAGAGCGACGGTGAGCCAGAGGACTCTCACGCGGCCCACTCGCGGAACGCGGGGTATCCTTTTTCCAGGAAGATCGCGTTGTGGCCGCCGGGAAGGCGCTGGATTTGGGTATGGCCCTCGACCTCGAACTTGGCGATCGACTCAATGTAAATGTCCGCTGGCACGAAGGCATCATTGTCGGCGGGCGTGAATAAAACCTGATTGAGGGCGATCGCCGCGCGCAGGTCTTCAACGCTCGCAAACGGGGTGGGGGGCGGAGGATTGCGGTCCATCTCTGTGACGAAGGCTTCGCGCCAGGTGACCCCGCCGCCCGCCTGCATCGCGACCCAGTTCTCGTCGATCATCCAGGGCTCGTATTTGACCTGCACCGAGGTCCGCACGGCGATGGTCCGATCGGTCTCTCCCGGGGTAAAGTTCGAGCTTGAGAGAATGTAGTTGAGGAGGTTCACCTCGCCGAAGTTATCCTTGTTGCTTTTGACGATCTCGTCGCGCGTCTGGGTCAGCATCTTCTCAAGTTGAGCCACGAAGGCCTTTTCCCAAGAGCCTTTCTCGCCCTTGCCGAGAAAGGCAAAGAGTCCGTTGATTTGATTCGGGTCGAGCTCGAGGCTTTTAAGGCGGGCGCGGACCGCTGCGAGCCGCGCCTCGATGTCGGGAAACGCTTGTCGGAGCTCCAAATTTAGTTTCAGCTGCTCGGAGCGGCGCGCGAGGCTGGCGGCGAGAACGTCCTCGTAGGGAAGCGCGGAACAGGAGAATACGATGCCTGTGGGTTTTCGCGCGCCGTCGAGCGTGAGGCTGAGGTACTGCATGCCGACCATTCCGCCGTAGCTCTGCGCGATCATGAAGAAGGGCTCGTCTTTCGCAATAACTTTCTCGATAACGGCGAGATAATCACGCGCTTGGCTGTCGGAGGAGAAGCCGTGCGCGATCGAATCCGCATCAATCGCGGGGTTCTCCATATCGAGCGGTGCGGACTGGCCGTCGGTGCCGCGCTGATCAACGAGAAGGATGCGGTAGGACTTCAGTAGATATTTGAAGCGGTCGAGAGCTCCGTTCTTGGGCGAGGCAGGATTCTCGTAGTCGAAATCGAGCGGCCGATACCCGCTGCTCGGTATTCCGGGCCCGCCGTTGATTACGACGATGACCGGATGAGAGGGATCATCGTGCGTGGAGCCGTAGGCGGGAATCAGGCGGTAGAAAATTTTAATGGTGGGTCCGCCGCCCACCGCGCGATCGAAAGGCACATCCACGAAACCGCGCCGCTCAAGCGGATGATCGATAATTTTGGGATCGATGTTCTTAAACGGCAGGGCCGGTAAAGTTTTAGGAGCCATGCCCTGAGTTTGCCTCACAGACCGCGCTCGCGTCAAGCCCGCACGACGCGCCAAAGCCGGGCCGAGCGGGAGCGCGGATTTTCCCGGATTTCCTCCGGCGAGGCCCGCCGCGGCGGCGCGGGGGGTGCGATCCACAGCCCCGCGGCCGCCTGCTCATTCAGGGCCGCCGAGACGAGGGCCTCTTCTCCCGAGTGAAAAGTGAGGAACGCGACCCGACCGGCTGGCCGCATCAAGGCCGGCAAGTCGAGTAGCAGCTGCGACAAAGCCTCGCGTTCGCAATTCACGGCGATGCGCACCGCCTGGAAGGTCCGCGCGGCAGGATGCTTGGAGGATGCGTCCTTCTTCACAAAACGCCCCGCGCCCAGGCCTTTGGCCACGCACACCGCCGAGGCGAGCTCAAAGGTCGTTTTCGGCGCGTGGCCCTCGGCGGCAAAGGCCGCGAGCGTCTTGGCGATCGCGGCGGCATCGGGCTCGTCGCCGAAGCGGACGAGAGCGAGCGCGATCTCGTTTTCGGCCGCGGTCGCGAGCCATTCGGCCGCGCTCCGGCCGCTCGAGCGGTCCATGCGCATGTCGAGGGGGCCGTCCGTTTTAAACGACATCCCGCGCTCCGGGCGGTCGAGCTGCATCGACGAGACCCCGAGATCCGCGAGCAAGGCGTCCACGCCGTCGTGACCGAGGTCTTGAAGCACGCCCAGAGCGCCCGCGTAGTTGCTCTGGCGGGCAACAAGCGTCAGGCCGCTCTCGCGCAGACGCTTCTCGGTGCGCGCGAGCTCCTCGCCGTCGCGGTCGAGCCCGATGACGGTGCCGGAAAGTCCCGCCGCCCGAGCGATTTCCTGGGCATGCCCGCCCCAGCCGAGCGTGCAATCAAGGGCCGTCGCGCCTGCCAGCGGGCCCAGCGCCTCCAGAATTTCGGCGACCATGATCGGCACATGAGCGCCGGCGGGCGTCGACCCGCGCGCCTTCGCCTTGGCGATCGCATCGGGGTCCGCGCCGAGCTCCTTATATTTTTCCTTGAATTTCTTCGGATGAGTGCCCGTGTAGCGATCTCGCCGCCGGTAGGCCGCGAGGACCTCCGCGATCGGAATGTCGGCGGGCGCCAGATCGAATTCCAAAAGGCGCCGCGCCTCTACCCATTTGAACTGGTCGTGATCGACGAGCTTGATTTCTCCTGTATATTTCGGCACGAGGAAGGCGATCAGCTCGATTTCACCGAAGTCGTAGACATGACGCGTCCGGGCGGCCTCGGCGCCGACCGTCGCCTCGATGTTAAGCTCCTCGCGCAACTCACGAACGAGCGCGGCTTGCGGCGTCTCACCTTCCTCGATGCGGCCGCCGGGGAATTCCCATTTGCCGGCGTGCTTGCGGCCGGGGCCGCGCCGGGCGAGGAGCACCGCGCCCGAGCGGAGAATGACGCCGGCGCACACGGGAATCATGCGATGATTCTATCCAATGCTAAAGCACAGAACCACCGGGGAGATGGTCTCCTCGACCAAGGGATCTTTCCCGCCCCCTTGACGAATTCCCCTGACGGGTTACACTGGCGGCATGGGTGCGAGGGCGGTGTGCCTGGCCGTCCTGTTGGCAGGCCTGAATGCGTCCGCCGCGGATCTCGAGGACCGCATGCGCATGCTCGATTTTGGTCTGTGGAACAATCGCATCAACGTGCTGTATGACGCCGGCGAGATGGGCGACGCAGGCTTGCCGCTGCTTCGCTATGCGTCTGATGACGCCGATTGGCAGGTGCGCCTGACGGCGGCTCACTTTATGGGAAAGCTCGGGCTGATGGCGGCCCCGGCGCTGGGGGAGATCGCGCGCGAGGAGCCGTGCCCGAACGTGAGGGTGTCCGCGATGCGCTGGCTCGCGGGCATGGGCCCGGCGGGAAATAGAATTTTGAAGGAAGTGATGTCGCCCGAGGACGAGCGGGACATGGAGAACATCCCGGACCGGTTCGGCACAGAGCGCATGGGAAAGCCTCTCGTGATCGACCCGCCCGGCGGCTCGATGACTTCTGATTTTTTTGATCATGGGCTGGATCTGCGCGTGTGCTCGTCCTCAGAATACGCGAATCGGCGGAGGCGTGGCCCGCGGCGGGCGAAGTGGGCCGTGCCCGCCGCCGATTTGCCGCAGCGCTTTGAAGTCGTCGTGACTCCGCCCGTTCGGATCGCGGCGGTGAAAGCGGCGACTTCACGGCTCCCCGAATCGCCGGCGCCGACCACGATGGTTCTGATCGAGCCGGAGACTCCGCTGCCACGCCGACCGGAGACGATGCCGCCGGGCGGCCCGGGCTTCGAGCCGCGCGAAGCTCCGTCACCGACCGTCGCCTATTCGCCGGTTGCGGGCGCACGACCGGTCATGGCGACCTCGCCACGCGCGCCTTTGCCGGCGGGTGAGGTCATGCCGACCGCTCCAGAAGGATTCAATCATCCGGCGGTCGAGCAGGGGGAGGCGTTACTTGTCGCGGACGCCGGCACGGGCAAGCCCGAGAACGATCCCGTTCCGGAGCTGATCAAGCGCCTCTCCGCCCCGGAGCCGCGCACGCGCGCGAGGGCCGCCGATGAGCTTGGCAAGCGCGGGGAGGCGGCGTTGCCCGCGACGGGGGCGCTGCGGCGGGCGCTCAAGGACAGAGATCAGCGCGTGCGCGCCAGCGCCGTGCTGGCGCTCGGCGGCGTCGCGGGTTCCGTGGACGGCGTCGTCGGGGAGCTGCGCCGCGCGCTGCGCGACAAAAATGAGGATGTGCGCTTCAGCGCCGTCATCGCCCTTCAACGCCTCCAGCCGGCCCCCCGAAAAAGATAGGCCAAAAGGCCCATGCGGCCGTAGGCCGTCCGGGCCACAATGTGGTATACCGGAACATGCCGGGCGTCGCGAGGGGTCGCGGCGAGTCTAGAGGAGGATAGTTATGGTTCGAGTCGCAAGCATCCTGGGTTTTATGGCGTTGGGCCTTTTTATTGCTGCCGTGCCGTCGCGCGCCGCCGATGCGTTCGATGGCGCCGGCTTCGGGGGAGTCGAGATCCCTAAGCCGAATGTGGAAGCGCTCCAAGAGGCCGCGGCCGACGCGCGCCGGTCCAGCGCCGACCTTTACTCGTTTTCAAAGGAGGAGGCCGCGGCCGCCAAGAAAAAGTTCGGCTTCGGCATCAAGGGCCCCCGCAAGCCGGGCTTCACCTTCGACAAGGATGTGCCCGCCGATATCCAGAAGCAGATGATCGCCGATCTTGCGTTCATCAAAGGCATCGCCGGCGAAACGGCCACGGCTCTTCACCGGAAGATATTCGGCAAGGTGGACGGGGCCGACTACACGAAGTTTTTTGAGACGCGCGTCTCGGCGATCGGCATGAACAGCTGCGGAGGCGGCAACGCGGTCGCCTGCGTGATTCCCTTTCGTGATCCCTCCAAGATGTGGCTGACGCAGAACTTCATCCGCTTCAGCCATCCCCAGGTTTCGCGCATGATGGTCGTGTTCCACGAGTCCCGCCACACGGAGATCCAGAATGGAAACTGGTCGCACGCGACCTGCCCGACCCCGTTCCTCGACGCGAACGGCAAGGACATGCAAAGCATTTGGACCGGAGCTAAGCTCGCCGGTGAGCCGGCCTGTGATGAGACGCCGCTCGGCTCCTATGGCTCCTCGACGATCATGCTCAAGAATATCTCCAAGTTCTGCGCGAATTGCACCGACAAGGTGAAAATGGACGCGGGCCTGTACGCCGACGACCAGATGGGCCGCATCATCGACGCGGACGCCAAGCAGCAGATGAAGGACGACTTCAAGCAGTGAAGCGCGGCCCCTGGCTCGCGGGCGCGGCGGCTCTCGCCGCGCTCGCGCTGCTGGGGAGAGGCTTACTCCGGCCGACCCCCGACTCGCTCGCCCGGGCCAAGCTCGCGACGCTCCAGGACATCCTGAGCTCGCGCAACGACAACGATCCGCGCCTGGACCGGGACTTTGTCGGCCTCTCCGAGCAGGCGAAGCGCCTGCTCGGAGAGAAATACCGCGAGCTGCCCCGCGAGCGGCTGAATGAGCGCGGAACGATCGTGTATCTGCTCGGAAAGAATATACAGTCCGCGGACGACTGGTCGTTTTTTCGCGCAGTCGTGGCCGAGCCCCCATGCATGAGCTTGGCGAACTGTGCTGCGGCCTCCGCCGTAGGCGGCGAGGCGGGGGATGATGTCACCCTGGCCTACCCGTCCTTGGTCGCTCTGCGTCAGGCCCGCCGCGCGACGCAGGAGGGGGGGTCCCGTGCCGAGGCCCGGCGTGTGCTCGAGGCCGCTCTCGGCTCCCGCGCGCCGGCCGTCACGCGGTTGGCGCGCACGCTAGACGCCGGCGCTACTGCACCCTGAGCAAGTGGCCGACAACGCCGCCGCCGTGGCATGACCCGTATTTCGTAGAATCCCGGGCGATGTATACCACGGCCGAATACTACCAGAGCATCCTCGATAACCTCACGGGCGGTTTTTTATCCGTGAGCCTCGAGCATGTGGTCGTTTACATCAACCCCACGGCCGGAAAAATTCTGCATCTGCCCGATATCGGCTCATTGATCGGCAAAAAATACGAGGTGGCCTTAAGCGGTTTTCCGGCCTTGTGTGACGTCGTGCGCAACGCGCTCGCGACGCATCAGACGGTGCATCGCGCCGAAGTCTCCGTGCTCCACGGCGACGCGCCGCTGATTATCGGCTACAGCACCCTTCAGGTCAAAAACCGCAAAGGCGAGTATCTCGGCCTGGGCATCATTTTCCAGGATCTGACCTTCGTCCAGCGCAAGAAGCCTTAGGACTTTTTCGACAGGGCGGCGAGCAGCTCCGCCAGGAACGCCGCGTGGTCCCAGGCCGTGATGTCGATGGACAGGCCGAGCCGGACGACGACGAGGCGGCGGGACGGAATCACCGTCAGGCACTGCCCCTCGTGGCCCAGCGCATGGAACGCGTCCGCCGGAATTTGGGCTGCGTTGGGGGTCTCGCCGCCGAGCTCCTTTGACAGCTTGAGCCACCAATGCGCGCCGTACTTGCCGTCCGGTGCCAACGGCGCCGGGGTCGTCGCGAAGCGGACCCAGCCGTCCGGCAGAAGAGGGCGGCCGCCTTCCGCGTACAGATGCCCGAAGCGCGCCCAGTCGCGCGCCGTCGCAAAGAGAAAAGATGAGCCGACGAAAGTTCCCGCGGCGTCGGGCTCGAAGACCGCGCTGGCCATGCCCAGCGGGGAGAACAAGGCGCGCCTTGGCCAGGTGAGGTACTCGGTCTCGCCGACCGCGCGCCGGGCGATCAACGAAAGTATGTTTGAGGTGCCGCTGGCGTACTTCCAGACCGTGCCCGGCGCGCTCTCAAGCGGGCGCGAGGCGGCGAAGCCCGCGGCATCGTAGCTGTTGAAGATCATGCGCGTGACGTCCGAGAATGTGTCGGAATAAATCTCCGAGAAACGCAGGCCGCTGCTCATGCGCAGAAGATCTTCAAGCGAGATGTCGCCGCGCGGATCGCCGGGCGCGCTCCACTGCGCCAACAGTCGCTTATCTGTGAGGCGGAGCTTGCCTTCGGCGACCAGGGTCCCAATCAGGGCGCCCATCACGCTCTTGGTCATGGACCAGCCGTTGAGTGGCGTCGCGGCGGTGATGCCGGGGGCGTAGCGCTCGCCGACGATGACGCCGTCCTGGAGCACGACCACCGCGCGTGTCCGGCGCAGGCGGCGCGCATTGGGCTCGGTCAGAGCGGCGTCAAGTATGGGCGCCAGCGCGGGAAGCTCCGCGAGGGGGATTTCGGCGGCTGGCGCGGCTGTCCTCCAGGCGGGCGGAGGCGGCAGGGGGGTTGGGGTTAAGGTCGCGCCGAGGCCTGCTCGGTACTCCGCCGTCTTGGGCTGGAGGCCAAAAAAGGAGACGGTCACCGTTTTTTTCTCGCGATCGACGCGTGCGCGGAACAGGCGCATCAGCCGGTACGACTCGTCGGCGATTTCCGGCGAGCGCTCCGGGTCCGGGTCGAGGCTGGAAACGAACAGCGCCGACGCGAGGGCCTTGGCTTTGTATGAGCAGCCGACGGCGGCAAGGTTTTGCAGCCGAGGGAAGCCCCAGACGGCGGCGAGGAAGACGAGCGCGACAACGAAAATCATGCCTAGCATGATAGCCAAATGGCGAAGAGCTTTAGAATGTCGATTGCCGCGACTTGTAGGCGATCCACAGAGCGATGCCGAGCGCGACAGCGAGCAACTGGAGAACCGCCCAATGGATATGGCGGCGATGGCGCGGGCCGATAGCCTGATAGCCGCGCGCGACATGCTTGAGCTGATGCCGGGCCGGCGGCACGCCGTGGCGTTCGTGGTGAGCCTCGTGTTCGACCCGCGCCATGTCCCACGCGACAAACGCGAGCACGATGACCCCGAGCAGCACGGGCGCGTACGGGCCCGCGCGCAACAACCGGCAGGCGATCAGCTCCCCGGCGCTGTCGGCTTCGCTGCAGTAGCCGTAAGCGCCGTAAATCCATGCGGGAACGACGATCAGAGTCAAAGGAATCAGGCCGAAATGGATGGCGCGGACCTTGCGGTGGATGCGCCGATGATGGGGCTCAAGATTCATTTCTTTTCCTCGAAAAGCGTCCCTTCGTAAAATGGGCGCCGGATGCCGCGGCTTGGCGCGGCGGCATGCGAGGTGTCGCCATCATAGGCGGCGTAGGCCTTTTCGGCCTCCGCGCGGTATAAAGCCCAGGAACGCTCGCAATCGGGAATGGCCGCGAGTCCGGCTTTCGCCGCGTGCTCCTCGATGATAGTCCGGCATGTGCGTGTGGCCGGAGCGTGCTCGAGCGGCGAGCTTTGGATTCCGAGACGGCCAAGCTCCTGGGACTCAAGACGCTTAAGATCCTCGCCCCCGTACGCGTTCGTCTGGCGCGCGCGCAGCCGGGAGTCCTCGCAAAGGCGGAAGAAAGCGTCGAGCTTCGTTTCCACGAAATCAGGGAGCACGGTCTTCAGCGCGCGAAAGTATTCCCGCCACAGGGCGGTGCGCACGGGCGAGTAGAACGGCATATCCGGCGCTGACCCGTCGAACATGTGCCCGAGGCCGGTCGGATACATGCGTTTGGGGTTGTGCATGCGTCGGTGCGCGAACGAGTCGCCGTAAAAGTGAAGGGAAAAGCCGAGGGCGCACAGGGCGTCCGTTCGCGAACCGGGCGGCGCCCGGCGGGCGGCCGCGTGAACCGCCTGGACCGTGTCGGCTGCGATTATGCGCGCGGCGTCGCTGCTTCCGCCCGTCAGCCCGTGCAGCAACTGCTGGACCGTGACCATTTTGCCGACCGTCTCCTCCGAGCCGCGCTCGCGAAGGGACCACGAGGCGTAGGACAGGGGATGGCGCATCACATGCCGGTATACCTCGATCGGGTTGAGTTCAGGCGCTTCATCCGCGAGCTGGGCGCACAGAGCCACGACCTCGTCGCCCGCAAGTCGCGGCTCGGCGGAGCCCAATGCCAGGCGCAGCGAGTAATAGTGCTCCTCGCGTTGGTAGGCCCCGGCCGGGGATGCGGCCAGCAGAAGAGCCGTCAGCGTTGCGTTGATGCGGAACATCCCGGTCATTATAGTCTACAGAGCGTTCGGCCGCGCGAGAAGGGCGACGGCGTCGCGGGCGAGCGAGGAGTCGGCCCGCGGGAGCGCGGGCCCGAAACGGACGGAGACGGGCCGCCGTCCGCGGATGCGCCGGAAAAGTCCGCTCAGAAAAGAGGCGTTGGGGTGGCGCGAAAACGCCGAGCCCCACATTCCGTCGATGCGGGCGGGGATGACCGGCGCGCCGGTGCCGGCGGCAACGCGCTCAAAACCGCGCCGGAACGGACTAAAATCACCGTCGCGCGTGAGCTTGCCCTCGGGGAAGACCACGACGGTCTCACCCGCGATCAGCGCGCGCCGCGCGCGGTAAAGGGACTCCTCGATAACCTCTTTCGGATCCTTCGGGGAGATTGGGATCGCGCCCAGCGAGCGGAACAGCCACTGCAGGCCGTAGGTCTCGTAAATATTCCGGTACATGAGAAAGCGCATCGGCCGGTTCGTCGCGAAGGAAAGGAGGACCGGATCCATGAACGAGACATGGTTTGAAATGATGAGGGCCGGACCCCGCGGCACGCGCGCGACCTCAGAAACGCGGACCGCGTAGGCCAGGCGCACGAGCGGGGCGGCAAAGAACCGGGCGAGGCGATAGTGGCGCAGCAGGAAGGGCTTGGGCTCCGGTGAGCGCGGGACGGGCGGGCCGGCCGGTTCGGACGACGCCAGATCTTCAAAGCCGAGTGGCGCGAGACGGTAGCGCGGCTGGCGCTCTCCGCCGGTTTCGACAAGCGGCGCGGACAGCGGGGCGCGCGCCAAAGCCTCTTCAAATGGAGCGGCTGCGGCGTCCCTCACGGACTCTGACGGGGATTTTTCTCCAAGATCGATCGGCGTGACGGCGGCGCCTTGTAAAGCGGGGAGCGCCGGGGCGGGGAGCACCGGGGTGAGAGCGAGAGGGGCCAACGCCGGCGCGGGCGCGATGAGCGCGGGCCGAGTCGTAACGACCGGCGTCGGCGCCGGCGACAGGCCCAGCGTCATCGACGGAAGAATGGCGAAAAGACTTCTCACGAGCGCATTCTAGCGGGTGGAGGGAGGGCCTGCTCCGGCCCAAAGACCCTGTTTGAGACCGTCAAACGGCCCTCGCCTTGGAGGGTCCCTCGGACCTCAGCGCTGCTTGCAGCCCTCGCGGATGCGCTTCTCTTCGAGAGTGACGTACAGCGAGTCGTCTTCCTTGATATACATCTCGTAGCGCCCGTCGCCATAGCGCTTACCCGCGACCGTTGTCAGTTCACGGAGGGCAAAGTCATCGCCTCCAAGCGAGAGAACCGCGCCAGCGCCGCCGGGGGGGAAGAAGACATCGAAGGGTTCGCCGTTCTTGCACTCGTAGGTCACGCGACGGTCGGGCAGGGACGCGGCCTTGGGAATCTCGAGCTTCGGGGAGTTGGCGCGCAGGCGCGCGGTTTGATAACGAATTTCGTTGCAGCCGCAGGCGAGCAGCGCCGCGGCGAAGATTAGAGAACGCGGCACCAAAGAACTTTCAGGTACTCGCCTTCAGGATGGTCCGCGGTGAACGGGTGGTCGGCGCCGGTGCCGCTCTTGCGGAAGACCTGCACGCGCCGGCCGCAGGAGCCGGCGGCGGTGCGCACGAATTGCAGGAACTCGTCCCAGGACAGCATGCCGGAGCAGGAGCAGGTGACGAGGATGCCGCCGGGCTCAAGCAGGACCATGCCGAGGCGGTTTAAGTCGATGTACTTCTGGCGACCGAGCGCGTAGCCTTCCTGGTTGGCGATGAGCTTATACGGGTCGAGGACGATGAGTCCGTAGCGCTTGGCGTTCATCGCGGCCTGGCGCATATAGGGGAAGGCGTCGGCGCAGACGACATCGATGCGCTGCTGGTTGGCGTTGGCGTTCATCTTGATGAGCGCGGCCGCATCGGGATCGAGTTCGACCGCGGTGACCTCTTCGGCGCCGCCGAGCTTCTTGGCGTAGAGCGCGAAGCCGCCGGTGTAGGAGCAGACATCTAAAACTTTTTTGCCCTTAACAAACGGAAGAATGGCGGCTCTATTCTCGCGTTGGTCGGTGAAAAATCCGGTTTTGTAGCCCGTCGACGGATCAACGATAAATGTCACGCCGTTTTCTTTTACGCGCGTTCCCGTTCCCTTATTGGGATCGAGGTCGAAGCCTTCCATGCTCTGCGTATGGGGCGAAGCTCGATGAAAGAACCGGGCGTTGGGGAAGTGGACCTTCAGCGCCCGCTCGATGCGCGCGGATTGCTTGTACATCCCAAGCGAGTAGAATTCAAGGGCGATGCAGTCGCCGTAGCGGTCCACCACCAAGCCGGGAAGCCCGTCGCCGTTGTCGTGAACTAATCGGTAGGCGTCCGTCCTCGCATCGAGGTCGAGCACGGTCCGTCGGAAGGCTACCGCCGTCGTTATCCGTTCATTAAAGAAGGCATCGGCATCGAACATGCCGATGCCGCGCGTGAGCAGTCGCAAAGCGATGAG
>JAYTSX010000288.1:0-4041 GCA_043745445.1 Elusimicrobiota bacterium | reverse complement strand
GCAGGGCCCAGGCCAAGTGGCCGACGAAATCGCTCTGGGCGGTGCGCGACTCGGTGCGGCCGCCGGCGAAGCGCAGGTCCACCTTGCCCCCGTCGTAGTAAGACAGGCCGGTGGCGAGGGTGCCCAGGGGAAGCGGCTGGGCCCAGCCGAGGAAGCCGAAGGTGTCGTCGAGCACGCCGCTCGTGAAGGTTGATTCAAGCTGGGGACGGCGGGCGGCGGCGAGGCCCGCGGGATTGGTGGCGAGTGATGTGATTCCGCCGGCAACGGCGGAATAGGCGTCGGCCATTGCGGCTGAGCGCGCGGACAGCGAGCGGCGTAAGGTGGGGGAGCCGACGGCGCCCGCCGAAGAGGCGAGGAAGAAGGCGAAGGCGGTTAACGCGAAGCGCCTCATCGGATCACGATGATCTTGCTCTTGATGTTGATCTTCGGCCCGTTGACGGCGACGAAGTAAAGCCCGCTCGGGACGAAGGCGCCGGACGCGTTCTTTCCGTCCCAGGTGAAGCCGAAGGCGCCCAGGGCGTGCTGGTCATCGAAGATGGTGCGGACCGGGCGGCCCTCGGAGTCGTACACGCGAACCGAGACGCGACCGTCGTTGAAGGTGGTGAGGTCAATGGCCGTCGAGCCGCCGTTGCGCGGGCGCAATAGATTATCGGTCAGCACGACGCTGCCCGGCGCGAAGTCGACGGTGAGCGCGCCGACCACCGTGGCCGATGTTCCTTCGAAGTTGGTCACCGTCAGGTTCCAGCTGCCGAGCGCTGCCCCGTTCGTGTTGAAAGTCGCGGTCATGTTCTGGTCGTCGGTCCGGGTGACGCCCGTGCCCACGATCGTGGTCGCACCTTGGGTGATGGAGGCGCCGGAGAGCCCGGCGATGGGCGAGAAGATCTCGCCGGAGATGGCCAAGGTGTTCGCGGCCGAGGTGCGAAACACCGACGACGGAGTCAGGGCGACGGGGGCCGGCGCGCCGGTGAGGGCCGTGTGGATGTCTCCGGTCGAATTATACGCCTCGTAGTAGGTGTAATACAGCCGCCAGCGGTAGGTGTCGGTGGTGCGGATGGGAACGGGGAAAGACACGGCGCCGGTGGCGGTCGGCGTGGACAGGCGCGCGCCGATCTCCGTCGTGAAGGAGTTGCCCAGAATGTCGTTGGACAGCGCGCTCATGATCACGGTCGCGCTCGAGCCGGACGCTGCGGGCTGTGTATAGAAAAGGCGGACCTTGCCGTCGCTCAGCTTCGCGGCGCCGGATTCGTAGGCGTTGGTGGACAGCGCGACCGAAGACGCGCCCCAGGTGGCGCCCTCATCGGTTGAGCGCGCCGTGAAGATTTGACGGTCGGTCAGGTCGTCGCCGCCGTTGGCGTCGCGCGTGTAGTACAGGCGCCAGTCCCCGGAGTTGAGGACGACGATACGCGGCACGCCCACATAGGTCGTCACGCCGTCGACCGCGACTCCCGCCTGGTTCGCCCAAGCCAGACCATCGGCCGATGTCGCGGTGTGGATGCGGAAAGCGCCGGTCGTCGAGACGATCGAGTAGAGCATCCGGTAGCCGCCGGCCGCCAGCGGCTGGAGCGCGCAGCCCGTAATCGAGCTGGCGGATACCGTCGGCACGGTGTTCGTCGTCACGCGCACGCCCGTTTCCGCGACCCACGGAACACCGACCGCCCCGGTCCAGGTCGCGGAGAGAATCGCCGTGCCGGAGCTCGCGTGCGGCGCGCCACTTGAGATAGCCGGGAGATAGTACATGCGCACAGGGTAGGGAACGCCTGCGGTGATTTCCACGAAAGCCTGGACCGTCGCCGAGGCGATGCTGATCGTGGATTCTTTCGTAAACACCGGAACCGCGCGAGCGGGGAGCGCGGTGCTCCACATAAGAGCCAGCATTCCGGCGGCGCGGCTGACGGTCCTTAGGGCCTTCTTTAATAGGGCGAGCTTCTCGACGCGCTCAAGCGATTTGATTCGAGCTTCTTCGATGAGGGCGCCGGAGCGGGTCAGGCCTTTCTTGTGGTAAACGAGGCTGACGGGCCGGCGGCTGCGCGTGTAGGCCGCGCCTTTCCCGGAATTATGGACGGAAATGCGCGCGGCGACATCCTTGGCGATGCCGGTGTAGAGGCTCGCGTCGGCGCAGCGGACGAGATAGACGGACCACTCTTTGGGGGACCTCACGGAGCGTAATCGTAGCAGTCCTAGGGCCCCTCGTCTAGAAGGCGCGGCGTGGGCCTTTAGGCCTAGATCACTATGGGCCTACAGGCCCATGTAGACCTATGCATAAAGGCCTATCCTCCGATTGTGAAGATCATAGGAGGCGCCCTCGTCCTCCTGCTGGCCGCGGGTTCGCCGTCTCAGGCGGGCCTTCCCGATGCCGCCTGGTCGACCGCTTTCCCCATGCCGGTTCCGGGCCTTCCCGTTCTCCTGCCGCCGGCTCCTGCATTCCCCGCGTTCGCGGCCCTGCCCCCGGTTCCGGTCGTCATTTTTAAGGGCCTATCGATTAAGGGCGTGCAGTTCAGCCGCACCGACCGCATACCGGCGTCCCTCGTGGCGGCGATCGACAAAACCGCCAAGACCTTGCTGCTCTCGATCTATGACTTGAAGCTCCCGGAGGTCGCCGACGCAATCCTGCGCGCCAAAGCCCGCGGGGTGGAGGTGCGGCTCGTCTACGATCAGAGCCACACCAATCCCGTCTCGCCGGAGTATCAACGCCTGCTCGACGGCGGCGTGCCCATTCGAATCCTCAAGGGCGGCGGCTCCTTTGGCATCATGCACAACAAGTTCGCGGTCTTCGACGGCGAACTGCTCGCCACCGGATCCTTTAATTGGACCGCCGCCGCCGACGAAAAGAATTTCGAGAACGCGATCTTCCGCTCCGACGCCGCTTTGGCCGCGGGCTTCACGAAATATTGGACCTGGATGTGGGAGCTTGCCCATGATCCCGCGGCCGCCAACGCGCAGGCGGGCCCGGCCGGCGCCGGGTTCGGAACGCCGCCCGCCGATCCGCTCAAGCCGATCGCCTTCGGCGGGGGCAATTACCCGCGCTACGCTTTTTCGCCGGAGGGCGGCGTTGAAGACCTGCTCGTGGACGCGCTCAGCCGCTCCAAGCGCACGATTGATGTGGCGATTTTCAGCCTGTACTCTCAGCGCGTCGTCGACGCCCTGATCGCGGCCAAGACGAGAGGCGTCCTCGTGCGCGTCGTCAGCGATATGTCGCAGTCCCGGCGCTCCCAACCGGTGCGGGCGCTCTCCCAGTCGGGAGTGGAACTGAGGCTGAGCGCGGGCCGCGGCGGGACGGGCGTTCTGCACCACAAGTATGTGATCGTCGACGGCGCTTTGCTGATGACCGGCTCCTACAATTTCTCAGCGAATGCCGAGCTGTACAACTTCGAGAACGACCTCTTTACCACCGTCCTGGGCGAGGTCGCGGCGTACGGCGGCGAATTCGCCGCGGTCTGGGCGCAGGCCCACGCGCCCGCGCCCGAAGAACTTCCCGCGCCGAAAAGCTTGTAATCGCGGGTATATGACCGTGTCGCGGGAGTGGGCCCTTTTCGTCGGTGATCGTGGCGGCCGGAGTTATCCCTAAAATTCACTGGTGGAAATTGGGAATAACTACGCGTCGTAGATCGCGGACGCGAAGGAGACGAGGCCGCCCGCGGGGTCAGGCGCCTGGCCGTAGGTCAGAAGCCTTCCGGGTTGTTTGGCTCCGATTTCCTTCATGAGGCGTAGGCCGGTGTAGAGCGCGGAGAGCCCGCACACCTTGCGCCAATGCCCGCCCGCGACGACTGACGCGTAGAAGCCATCGGCGTCGAGGGCCATCGCGGCGACAAGCGACTCTCGGTCCTCGGCCTCGATCTTTGTCTCGAGCTCGGGCGTGATCTCCATCTCATCGCCGAAGCGAAGGCCGACATGCGCGAGGTCGATGCCGTTGAGGATCATCACCGAGCGGCCCTTCGCGATTTCGGCCTTGAGGACCGCGCCCATATCCTTGATCGCTTTCTCGATCGTGGGCACCTTCGAGGGGGCTTCGTCCGGAGAGAACCTCTCGAAGCTTGAGACGAG
>JAYTSX010000287.1:0-4054 GCA_043745445.1 Elusimicrobiota bacterium | reverse complement strand
TGAAGATGGAGGAGCTGCGTTCCGCCGGATTGCGGGACGCGGCGCTCGGCGCCCAGGCCGTGAAGGAAGCGCGGGCCGGCTCGGGAACGACCTACGATCCCAAAGTCGTCGAGGCTTTCGCCGCGGTGCTCGAGTCCCAAGGGGGGGCCTGGTAATGGACAAGCCGCTTCGCGTTTTAATCGCCAAGCCTGGCCTCGACGGCCATGACCGCGGCGCCAAGGTCATCGTGCGCGCCCTGCGAGACGCGGGTTTTGAGGTCATCTATACCGGCATCAGGCAGACGCCGGAGATGATCGCGACCGCCGCGATGCAGGAAGACGTCGACGCTGTAGGGCTGTCTTTGCTTTCGGGCGCTCACCTCACCTTATTCCCGGCGATCTGCAAAGAGCTGAAGAAGAAGGGCCTCAAGGATGTGCTCGTTTTCGGCGGCGGCATCATCCCCGATGAGGACATCCCCGCTCTCAAGAAGGCCGGCGTGGACGGGGTCTTCGGGCCCGGCACGCCGCTGCAGACCATCGTCGACTACCTCAATGGGAAGCTGGCCGTTGCCAAGTAAAAATGCGCCGTTAGACCTCGTCAAACGCGTGCGCCGCGGCGAACACGCTGCGGCTTCTCGCGCCTTATCCATCGTGGTCAACGATGAGCCTACCTCCGAGGCGCTCGCCAAGGAATTCTTTAAATCCTCAGGCTCCGCGCAGAAAGTCGGCGTGTCGGGGCCTCCCGGCGCCGGCAAGTCGAGTCTGACGGGCCGCTTGATCGGCTGCTACCGCGCCAAGGGCCTGAAAGTCGGCGTATTAATGGTGGACCCCAGTTCTTCGATTTCCGGTGGCGCGTTTCTGGGAGACCGGTTGCGCGTCATGGAACACGCGACCGACAAGGGCGTGTTCATCCGCTCCCTCGCCTCGCGCGGCATGATCGGCGGCCTGACCTACGCGATCTTCGGCGCGATCCATGTTCTCGAAACCCTCGGCTGCGACAAGATCTTAATCGAGACCGTCGGCACCGGTCAGGATGAGGTCGAGATCGCCTCGGTCGCCGACACCGTGCTGTATGTCACCACGCCCTCGATGGGCGACGAGATCCAAGCCATGAAGGCCGGCGCCATGGAGATCGGCGATATTTTCGTCGTGAACAAAGCCGACCTCGCCGGCAAGGACAAGGCCGTCGCCGATTTGAAAGCGGCTCTGGGGCTGGGTCATTCCGCGGGCCAGGCCGTCAAAGCCTGGGAGCCGCCCGTGCTGGCGACTTCGGCCAAAAGCGGAGAGGGCATTCCTGAACTCGCGCGTGAGCTCGACGGCCACTGGGCGCACCTGGCCAAATCCGGCGAAGGGCGAGCGCGCCTTAAGCGCCAGCACGCCACCGAGCTCCAGTTTTGGATCCAGCGCCGCGTCATCAAGAGCGCGCTCGACCGCGTGACCGACAAGATTTTGGAAGACATGGTTCTCCGGAAGACTGATCCGGCCAGCATCGGACGCAAGCTCCTCAAAGCCTAAATGAAACTTCATCACATCGGCGTTGCCGTGAAGAACCTCGACGATGGGATCAAACAATACGAATCCCTCGGCCTGAAGCTCGCCCACCGCGAGAAGGTCCCGTCCCAGCAGGTGGAGGTCGCTTTCATGGGCTCCGGCCCTTGGGTCGAGCTGCTGCAGGGCTCTGATCCCCAGTCGGGAGTGTCTAAATTTATAGACAAACGCGGCCCCGGGCAACATCACCTTGCCTTCGCCGTGCCGAGCATCGCCGTCGAGTTGAAAAAGCAGGCCGCCGCCGGCGCCGAGCTCATCGACAAGGCGGCGCGCCCCGGTGCCTGGGGCCATCAGGTCGCTTTCCTGCACCCGAAGGATCAAGGCGGCGTGCTGATCGAACTCGTTGAGGAAAACCATTGAGCGACAAGAAAGAGCGCCCACTCGTCTCACCGAAGACCCAAATTCTGTTCGACAAGAAGTCCAAGGTCGAGGCAGGGGGCGGCCCCGAGCGCCACGCGGCCCAGAAGGCGCAGGGCAAGCTCGGCGCGCGCGAGCGCATCGAGCTGCTGGTCGACGACGACAGCTTCGAGGAAATTGACGCGCTCGTTGAATCGCGCGCCACCGACTTCGGCCTCGATAAGAAATACATGGCCGCAGACGGCGTGGTCACCGGCTTCGCCCGTATTAATGGGAGGCCTGTGTGCCTTTATGCGCAGGACTTTACCGTGGTCGGCGGTTCTTTGGGTCTCGCGCATGCGATGAAGATCTGCAAGGCGATGGACATGGCGATCACGGCCGGCGTACCGGTCATCGGCCTGTGCGACTCCGGCGGCGCGCGCATCCAGGAAGGCGTCGAATCCCTCGGCGGCTACGCCGAAATCTTCTACAGAAATGTAGACGCCTCCGGGTATGTTCCCCAAATATCCGCCATCCTCGGTCCCTGCGCCGGCGGCGCCGTCTACTCGCCCGCGCTGACTGACTTCATCTTCATGGTCGAAGGCACGAGCCACATGTTCATCACCGGCCCCGATGTGGTGAAGGCCGCCACCGGCGAGACCTGCGACTTTGAGACGCTCGGAGGCGCCGACACGCACGCGCGCCTATCGGGCGTGTGTCACTTCACGGCCGGCTCGGAGCACGACTGCTTCCGCCAGATACGCGAGCTGCTCGATTTCCTGCCGCAGAACTGCCGCGAGAAGCCCAAGCCCGTTATGCCCTCCGATGACCCCAAGCGCGAGAGCGAGCTCCTCGAGCGCGTCGGCGAGCTCGAGCCCAAGAAGGCCTACAAGATCCACGATGTCATCTGGGAGATCGCCGATGGCCACCAGTTCTTCGAGGTGCAAAAGGGATTCGCCAAAAATATTGTCGTCGGCTTCATTCGTCTAGACGGTGAGTCGATCGGGGTGGTCGCCAATAATCCCCAGGTTCTTTCCGGCGCGCTCGACATCGACGCCTCCGAGAAAGGCGCCCGCTTCATCAACTTCTGCGATTCGTTTAATATTCCGTTGCTGACTCTGGTCGATGTGCCGGGTTATTGGCCGGGTCTTGAACAAGAGCATGGCGGGATCATTCGTCGCGGCGCCAAGCTGCTGTACGCTTATTGCCGCGCGACCGTCCCCAAGGTCACCGTCGTGCTGAGGAAGGCTTATGGCGGAGCCTACGACGTAATGAGCTCCAAGCACATCCGGGGCGACATGAACTTCGCCTGGCCCTGCGCCGAGATCGCCGTTATGGGCCCGCAGGGAGCCGTCAGCATCCTTTATAAGGCCGAACTCAAGGCCGCCAAGGACCCCGAGAAGCGAAGGGCCGAATTGGTGCAAGAGTACGTCGACAAGTTCGCGTCCCCGTTCCAGGCCGCCAAGCGCGGTTACATCGACGAAGTCATCGAGGCTCGCAAAACCCGGCCGAAGGTCATCCGGGCGTTCAAGTTCTTGAAGGGGAAGAAGGTCGCTCGCCTCCCCAAGAAGCACGGCAACATACCCTTATAGGAGGTCGTTAACATGGCCAGGACAAAAGTGACGGTGATCGGGGCTGGAAACGTCGGAGCGACGCTCGTGCAGCGCCTTGCCGAGATGGAAGTGGCGAACGAGGTCGTGGTTGTCGATATTCCCGCGACCGAAGGCATGCCGGCGGGCAAGGCGCTCGACCTGCTCGAATCCGGCCCCGTTGTCGGCTACGATACGAAGATCACCGGCACGACCTCTTACGAGCCGACCGCCGGCTCCGATGTCGTGATCATCACGGCCGGAATTCCCCGCAAGCCGGGCATGAGCCGCGACGATCTTCTTAACACCAACGCCAAGATCGTGGCGGCGGTCACCGAGAGCGTGATCAAGTTCTCACCGAACTGCATCCTGATCATCGTCTCCAACCCGCTCGACGCGATGTGCCAGGTCGCCCTCAAGGTTTCCAAGTTCCCGAAGCACCGCGTCATCGGCATGGCCGGTGTCCTCGACAGCGCGCGCATGCGCTGGTTCATCGCCGAGGCACTCGATGTTTCGATGGAGAGCGTGCACGCGATGGTGCTCGGCGGCCACGGCGACACGATGGTGCCCATGCCGCGATTTTCCACGGTCAGTGGCATCGCG
>JAYTSX010000286.1:0-4083 GCA_043745445.1 Elusimicrobiota bacterium | reverse complement strand
GGCCATCACGCGCTCGGAAACTTCCTCAAGAGAGGGCGTCTCCCAAGCGAGCTTCGGCTCGGCCTTGGCATCCGTCACGGTTTTCTGGTCGTTCATGTGGTACTCCTGTTTGCCCGTCAGACCACGACGGGCATATTTTCAAATTTTTCGAGCGCGACCCACTGATTCGCCTTCGACGACTCCGCCGGATCCTTGGCAAGCCGCTCCAACGCCCCGCGAACCTGAGCGGAGCCCCACGCGAGCTTGTACGACTCCCACGCGGAAAGGAAATCTTGCGTTTTAAGGTCCGCGCAGGTAAAGGGCAAGGGTGCCGCGACCTTCACTTTACCGTCGGGAAGTAACAATAATGTGCCGGAAGGTTGAAAAGCGCGATGCGCCATCTCCTCTTCCAGGGAGAAGGGCTTGAAACAGAGCTCCATGCGGCCGGCGAGCTCGCGTTCCTTGCGCTCCAGGACGCGCAGGAACGCCGCGTACTCGGCCTTGGAGGGCTCGAGCTTGTCCCAGAGCTTGGCCGCGGTGCCAAGGCGCATGAGCTGTCCCGTGTTGAACCGGAAGGCGCCGAGGGACGCGGCGAGGTCGATGACGGCCTCAGCTTCAAAAATATTTAATTTCGTCGGTGCAAAGGTGATCTCGAGGGGCAGGCCTGACAACACCGTCGCGCGGCAAGCCTCAACCGCTTTCTCCAGAATTCCGTTGATTCGTTGCCGTCCATACACCGCTTGAGAGGCCCCATCCAATGAAATCTGTACGGACCGAATGCCGAGGCCGTTGAGAACCTTCGGATCAAAGTTCTGGCCGTTCGTCTCGATCTTAAGGAGCACGCCGCCGTCGGAGAGCGTTTTGCAGACCTCGGCAAAGTGTGGGACGAGGGTCGGCTCCCCACCCACGATCATCGCGTACGGAACGCCCGCGGCCACGATCTCGCGCGACAGCTTCAGCGCCTGCTCGCGGGACAGCTCGCCCGGCAACGCTTTGCCCGGCGCGGAGTCCGTGCAGCAATGCAGGCACGCGAGGTCGCAGTCCCGGGTGAGTTGCCAGGTGACCATCGTCGGCGCGCCGAAGGCTTCGATCTTCATGAGAGGGCCACGCACACGGCGAAAACGGCCGTCGTCAGCGCGTAGCACTGCACGATCGCGCGGATGGCCGGCATGAACAGACGCGGGGTGTCCCAGGTGCTGGCTCCCGCCCGCAACGACATGATCCACAAAGGGAGCCCGGCCAAGGCCGCGAGCAAGGTGAGCTTGGGGAAGAGGCCAAGAACGACGGCGAGCGGGATGATCAGGAGCCCGAGGGCCGACATTCCAAGGTACAGATATCGTCCGTTCTTGCGCCCGAGCCGAACGACCAAATTCTTTTTACCGACGAGACGGTCCTGATGGAAATCGGGGATGTTGTTGACCGTCGCCAGGGCGGTGATCAGAAGGCCCGGGACCAAGGAGGCCAACAACGCCGCCCAGGAGAACCGGTGCGTGTGGAGGTGCAAGGATCCCAAGACCATCCACGGGCCATAGGACAAGCCGATCACCGTCTCGCCGAGCCCGCGATATACCCAACGGATGGGCGGCCCGACATACCAGACGGCGGCGGCGCCGCCGAGTAATGTGTACAGCACGATCGGCCAGCCCCCTTCCCACGCGAGGTAGAAGCCGATGGCCGCCGCGAGCGCGAAGGCCGTCACGCCAAGAGAGAACATCCACTCGGGGATGTATTCTTCGGCGTCCGGGTTGAACACGCGGTCCGTGCCCATCTTCGCGTCGTAGTACTCGTTAAAGCTTTCGACGCCGACGACCGAGAGGAAAATACCGAACAGGCCGAGGGCGAAGATTCCAGGCTTAAAGGTCTTCTCCACACCAAACGCCCACGCACCGCCCAGGAAGTACGGCAGCAGCCCCGCGTACAGGAAGAACCTGTAACGCACGACCGAGGCGACCTTCATGACGAGGGTCTGTTCGGCCGGAGCGTGAGGCGCGGAGAAAACATCGGTCATGCGGCGCCGACCTCCTCCCACTGATGAAGTCGGGAGACGATGTTGGGGTCCTCGGCCAAGCGGTCGATGAACGCCGAGACGCGCGGGCTCTGCCACGCCTTCTGGAATTGCGCCCAGACCTGGCCCAGCGTCTGCCGGCGCAAGTCGCCGCAGGTGAAGGGCAGGGCGTTGATGAGCTTGACCATGCCGTTGGGCAGGATGATGAAGAGCGCCGCCGGGTTCAGCAGGCGGTAGCGCAGTTCGTCGAGCAAGCCCATCTCGTGGTAGTACACACGCATCTTGCCTTTGTACTGCTCCGTCTTCTTGGCGAGCGTCGCGAAGAACTCGGGATAGTCGGCCTCGTCAGGGGCGGTGATGGCCCAGGTGCGAACGGCGTTGCCGGTGAACATGAGCTTGCCGGTGTAGAACGAGTACGCGCCGATCTCGTGCGCGAGATCGACCGCCGCGCCGATTTCCTTGATGTTGAACTTGGCGGGCACGAAGTTGATCTCGATGGGGATACCGGCCTCGCGCAGGTTCTTGATGCCGCTCAGGGCTTCCTCGAAACGGCCATGAACGCGCATCTTGTTGAAGGACGCGTTCGAGGCGCCATCCAAAGACACCTGAACCGCCTTCACGCCGAGGTCCTTGAGCTTTTTGCAGTTCTCCTTCGTCAGATAATGACCGTTCGTCTCGATCTTGAGCCCAACGCCGCCCTTGGTGATGCGCTCGACCATCTGGAAGAAGTCGGGGCGGACCATGGGTTCGCCGCCGGAGAAGGAGACATAGGGCACTTCGGACTTGACGAGTTGATCGATGATTCCCAACGCCTGCTCGGTGGTCAGCTCATCCTTGAACGCCTTGCCCGGGCCGGACTCCTCGATGCAATGCAGGCACGCGAGGTTGCATTCGTTGGTGATCTGCCAGGCGACGTAAAGCGGGGCGGCGAGGTCCGAAGTTTGTTGGTCTTCCATGGTGGTGGCTCGATTACTCGACGATCAATCCTTTTTCCTTCAGCTGCGCGAGGAACGACTCGGCTTCGGTCGCCATCTTGCCGGTGGGGTCCTCGAACTTCTCCTTGAGCTTAGCGACGAGATTTCCGGACTCAGCGCCCGCGATGACCTCGCGCACGACGGCCGCGCCCGTGGGGCTCAGCGTGTAAACCTTCTCGGAGCGCGTCTCAAACAGCACCGCGCCGAACTTCTCTTCCCGGAACTTCACGAACGGGGCAAGTTTCATGATTCCCTCTCTGTGGGCGACGAGGCAGGAGTTGGCGTCCCAGACCTCGCGCGCCGCGATCTCTTCCATCTCACGGCGCACCTTGCGCCGGCTCGCTTCGTCCGCCGGATCGGCCTGAGCCGCCTCAGTTTCGGAAACGATAAATTCACCGCTTGTCCATGATTTGCGCAGCAGGGATTCGTAGGACATTAGAATTCCCTCTTGGCCATGATTTCGACAAAAAAGCCAAGCTCGGCGGCTTCGGCCTTGCAGGGCAGCTTGCTGATCATGGCCAACATGGAGTCCACGATCTCACGTCCCTTTTCCCGCGTCTTCTGAATGCAGCCGCGATCCTTCAACAGCTTCGCGATCTTGACGGCATCGGGCTTCTCTTCATTCCACAGTGACAAAAACTCGGCGCGAACAGCGGGATCTTGAACGGCAAAAATGCACGGCAAGGTCAGCTTGCGATTGGCCAGGTCCTGGCCTTCGTCTTTGCCCGAGACTCTTTCGGTCAGCGTGTAGTCATGAATGTCGTCCACGATCTGAAGCAGGATGCCCGCGGCGCAGGCCAGGCGGGGCGGATCGCTCTGCTCGTGAGGAAAGCTCGACAGCTCGGACAGAACCGCGCCGGCCCATTCAAACAGGGCGCCGGTCTTGCGCGAGGCGACGCCCATATAGGCGTCGACGCTCACTTCCAGTGAGCCCTTCAAAAATTCTTCCTGCAGCTCGCCGACCGTCATCTCACGCACGGTCGTGACAAGAAGCTTGGGGGCGTTGGGCGAAATGTCGATCGCCTCTTCCAGGCCCTGCGCGAACGCGAGGTCTCCCAACAGCAGGCCGGTCGTCGTGCCGAACACCTTGTTGGGGGTCGGATGGCCGCGGCGCAAATCAGCCTC
>JAYTSX010000285.1:0-15498 GCA_043745445.1 Elusimicrobiota bacterium | reverse complement strand
GTCGGGTCATTGAGCACCTTGCCGCCTTTGACGATGCCACAGTGGCCGTGGTCCATGTACTCGCAGAAGCACAGGTCCGCGATCATCAGCAGGTTGGGGTGTTTATCCTTGATGGCTTTGACCGCGTTCTGCACGATGCCGTTATCGGCGTAGGCGCCGGAAGCCTTGGCGTCCTTTTTGTCGGGAATACCGAAGAGGATCAATCCGGGAATGCCCTCGCGCACCGCGCCGTCGGCGGCTTTGACCGCCATGTCGACGGAATATTGGAAGTGACCGGGCATCGAGGAGATCGGCCGCTTCTCCCCCTTGCCGGGGCGAATGAACAGCGGAAGGATGAAGTCCTTGGGGGAAAGATCGGTTTCCCGGATCAGGGCGCGAAGGACGGGGCTCGAGCGCAAACGACGAGGACGGCTGATAGGAAAGCTCATGAGCCGCATTTTACATCATCACCGGCCGATTTGATCTGACGGACGGGACGCCGCGCAGCTAGGACAGCGCGCAAGAAAGCGCGTCCACGAACGACGACGCCGAGGGCCAGCGGTCCTCCGGCCGGGGCTCGAGTGCTCGGCCGATGGCCGCGTCCACCTCGGGCCGCAGTCCGGGCGTCGCCTCGGAGGGCTTGCGGTACATCTTCTGCGCCTTGAGCATCACTCCGCCCGTCGGAAAGGGCAGGACCCCGGTCAGGCTCTCATAGGCGCACGCGCCAAGCGCGTACACATCCGCCGACGGCGTCACCACGCCCTGCTCCTGCTCGGGCGACATGTAGGCCGGCGTACCGGCGATCTCGATCTTCGACATCGTGGACAGGGTTTCCTGCACGCGCCGCGCGATGCCAAAGTCCATGACCTTGGCCAGGCCGGCGTGAATCATCACATTGGCCGGCTTAAGATCCTGGTGCACGACGCCCTGGCCATGCGCGTAGTCGAGCGCGGAGGCGATCTGTTTCAAAATCATGGCGGCCTCGGCGTGATTGACGGGCCCGCGGCCCAAACGCTCATGCAAGGTCTCCCCCGGCACGCGCTCGAACACAATGAACAGGCCTTCCGCGTCCTCATGGATCGCGTGAATCTCGACGATATTCGGGTGCTTGAGCGCGGCGACGGTGCGGGCTTCCTTCAAAAACCGGATGCGCTCGCGGGGATTGTCGGAAATCTCGGCGCGCAGCTTCTTGAGCGCCACGGTTCGCTGCAGACCGAGGTCCACCGCCTCATACACAACGCCCATGCCGCCCTGGCCCAAGGTCTTCACCACGCGAAAGCCCTTCGGCACCGCGTCCACGCGGGGTGCCACGGCGGCGAAAGCCTCGTGATCCTCGCGGCGCAGGGCCATGCGCACTGAGGACTCGCCGCGTTTTCGAAACAGCGCGAAAGAAAAGAAAAGCAGCGCGGTGCCGACCGCGCCGATCCACACCGGCCACGAGCGGGCGCTCTTGGCGCCGCCGTTTCGCGCCGTCAGTGTCTCGTGATACAACGCGTCGAACTGGGAATCAAGCGAGGCGGCGCGGGCGAGATCGGCCAACTCCTCCTCGCCGCGCCCGAGCGCGCCCAGTGCGACCGAGCGAGCGACATAAGCGTCGGCATCCTTATTATTGAGAGTGAGCGCGCGGTCGGCCTCGGCCAGGGCTTCCTTCGGGTGGCCGAGGTCGGTCAGGTCGCGGGAGAGCAGGTGCAGAGAGCGGGCGTCGCGGCCGTCGATGGCGATCGCGCGCCGCGCGTCATCGGCGGAGTCGGCGTAGCGGGTAAGAAAGCGCCGCGTCAGCGAGCGCAGGCGGAACGCGCCGCCATCGTTCGGGGCTTCCTTAATACGCCGCGTCAAAGCCGTTTCCGCGCCGGCGTAGTCCTTGATCGCGATCTTGCCGGAGGCGTCACGCAGGATCGCGTTGCCATGCAGGTCGGGGACGCCGCCGCCGAGCCCGGCGGCCATGTTCGCCGCGGGACCGCGCGAGGCCGCTCCAGTGAAACCGGCGAAGCCGATCGGCGAAGCGAGTTGCGCGCCGCCCGCGGCCTCTTCCTGGCGCATGCCCTCGGCGAGCTCGGCCGCGCGCTTGTTGACCGTCTTGGAATCCACGACCGTGCGCGCGGGCTCCGTGAGCTTCACGAACGAGATCAAAGCGGGGTCGGTGGGGTTGCGGGCCAAGGCGGCGACCGCGTACTCCCGGGCCGCCGCGGGGTTCTCCGTCTCCGCGAGCCGGGACACCTCTTCACGGTCATGCGCCGCCTCAGGCGTCGCCGCCGGCGTAAATTGGATCGTCTTCCCACGCCCGACCGGGTTGCTCCGGTTCGAAGTCTTGGCCAGGCCGGGCACATCCGCGGTCGTCTTCGCGTTGGCCGCCTCCGTTTCCTGGCGGGCGGCTTCCGCCAGGGCCTTCGCCTCCGTGGGAGATTTGACACAATTAGCGGCATCGCCGAGACACTCGGGGGTCACCTTCGTCACGGGAGGCGGCACGGTCCCGGCGGTGGTGGAATCGGTCGGGGCATTGACCGCACCTTCGGTCTCTATGGGCTTTACCGCATGGAGTGGGCCGGCCAGGAGGGAACTCGCGACGAAAACTGGGATTAGATATCTCATAAAGGGGTATCCGGAGTGTAGCCCCACCCCCAAAAACTGTCAAGGCAGGTTTAACTTTCCTTTAATAGTCTGGGCCTACTGGCGCAAACGGGCCTAGGCCGATTACCGAGCCCCGACCGGGACGAATGCCTCAGGGAGGGGCCCCCCTAACCGGCTTACAATCCTATGGTCCGGACGCAGACCGGCAAGGAGATCATTGGAATGAAGAACCGTCGCCTCAACACGATCCTGACCTCGGCCTACCTTTCGGCCATGCTCGCCACGAGCGTGGTGCCCATCCGTAGCGACGCGACCCTCGCGTCCACCATCGACCCGATGGCCGCCCAAAAAATCCTTCAGGGCGCCGTGAACGGCCTCAACGCCTCCGGCTGGCTGACCGCCGCGACCGTCGAAACCCCCCCCGCCGCGCAGGCGACGCCCGCGCTTGTTCCCGTCAACAACGCGACGCCGAAGGCCGATCCGGTCATGACCGAAGAATTGATGGCGCGCCTGATCAAGTACGGCCACGAGAATCAAAAAACGAGCCTCGTCAACAAAAGGCTATGTAAAATCCTGGACCTTTGCGATGGAACTGCAGACTTACCTCTGAAGATCCTCCAGGGAGACCTGACCGACGCGAAACATTATTTCGCGGTTCTGCCAGATGCGACCTCCAAAGACGTTCTCATCATGGTGCAGGACGCCACGACCGTCGCAGCCTACCTGACCGACAAGACAGGAACGCTGCGCGCGGCGGCCATCCTCGAGACTGCCGGCGCCCACCTCATCACCAACGAGAAGGCCGCCGAAAAATTCAAGGCCGAAATGAAGCAGTACGCCAAGGAAGCGTCCGAACTCCCGCCCACCGGAACCACCGTCGCCGGCAACAGCTGATTTTCGACCGGTAAAATGAAAAGCGGGGCCGAACACCCGCCCGAGCCCGGACCGTTCGGTCCCCCCGCATCCAGGGCGAAAGACCCTCGATGCCGTACCCTTCTTCCGTTATTCTTAACACAGTAGCTCTGTAGCTCGGGGAATCGGCCCCGGGGTATCCACGATCCGGCCTTAACCGGATGAGACCAGAATCTCCCTGCGCTTTCGCGTTGGGGTTTCTGGTTTTTTTAGGAGAACATGATAAAACGGAAACGGCTCGTGTTGGGAGCGATTGCCTTCGGAGCGCGGGTGTTCGTTGGCGCGGCCCAGGCTTTGCCGCCCGACGTCAAGCCGGAGGCGGAAGCGAAGGGCACTAAAGCCCCAATCGAACTGACTTTGCGTCTATTTCAAAAAAAGATCAAAGTCGACGAATCCCTTTGGGGTCAAATCGAGCTCAAGAATGTGGGCAAGTCGGACATCATCGTCATAGACGACATTTTCTTCAAGCCCGGACCTTTCCCGGACCCGCTCGACGTTAAAACCCCGATTTACGTCGAAGTGACCGACGCGGAGGGAAAACCGGTGCATCCCCGCCATTGGGCGCCGATTGCACGAAAGACTGTCTGGTCTAAACTGTCGGACACTGATCCGGCGGAAGATAAAAAAGTGGGAGACCTGATCGCCGATTGGCGCAAGGCCGGGCTCTCGAAAGATCAGATCGATGGGAAGCTTCTCGAATACAGCCGAGACCGCGGCTCCGAACGCAAGATGACTGAGCGGGCGAAGCGTAATTCCGCGATCAAGCCGGGAAGCTCGATAAAAACTCCGAGATGGGCGCATCCCGAACACGGCCTGGATAGCGATGGGCCGGGGATGCTGCCCGTCGGACAATTCTCCGAGTTGGGCTACTGGTTTGATAAGCCGGGGAAATACCGCATCCGCGCCGTCTATGACTACCGGATGTCCGAACGCTTAAAAAAAATTATGACTCCCCGCAAAACAAACATACTCGTGAAAACCCCGCAGATCGTATTCGAGGTGATCCCATGAGATTCATCGCGGCTTTGATTCTTCTTTCGCTCTCCGCGGCAAACGCGCGGGCCCTTCATGTAGCCTCGGATACCGATAGGATTGCCATTCAGAAGCTCCTAACGGAAGCCAATGCGGTCCAGGCGGACGTTAAAAACGCCAAGCTGGAATTGGACGCCTTACGGCAAGAACTCCAACAGCGTCCCAGCGATCCGGAACTCGAGGCGCAAGTCGCCCAAGCCGAAAGCAGCGTCAAAACATTTGCGCGCGCGAGAGACCTCGCGCGGGACAAGGCGATCCATCGGACTTTGACCGCCTTCGGGCTTGTCCCCTCGGATTCTTCCGGTAAACCGATGATGCCGTCGGGCACGGCTGTCACGTCCGACTTCAAGGGCCAACCGGCGCATTGGCGCGTCGTCTCGGAAGACGACGATGAACGCATAGCCCTGAATTCAAAGGGGGTGCGCATCCATTATGGGCCGGTCAACGCTCCCAACGCTCGGGCACGTACGGATGCCGACGGGGTGACGATCGTATACGAGAAGGCCTTTTCGAGCCCCGAATATCTGGCCTATATCCTTTCTCACGAAAAGGATCATTTCGTTCAATACACGACGGCCGGTAAAGGGGACAAGCTATCCGCGAACGAGCTCGAGGTTGAGGCCTGGACGAAGAGCGAGGTCAATGTCGCGCGGGTCGGATTAAGCCAGACGGATCTGGCGCACGCGGTCAAGGAGGCGATAAACACTCGCGAGAGTTACGAGAAAGACGTGGCCGCCGATAAATTGAAGCAAAAACTCAGCTTCGGAATTTGGAAGCCGAGCGGAATAGCGAAAGCGTCCCCGCGCACCTCGGGCGAAACGGCGGAAATCGAAAAACGATTTGATGATCTCGGTGAGATCGTGGCTCTTGAAATTGGAGCTGAGCGCGAACAAGGGCGGGAGCAGCGCAAGATCGCCGACCGCGATCATGACGAACGGCTGCGCGACACGATTATCGCCCTCGTCAACCGCTCCTGCGCGAATCCAGGAAGCGTCGGACAGGATGAGCTGGATGCGCTCCCGCGTCCGAACGATCCTAATTTCTTGACGAGCAACATGCCTAATATCGGCTGCTTTTCGGCCTATGTCGATGTCGCCCACGGCGTGGGAGGCCGCGGCAAGCTGAACGCAGCGTCCCTGGAGGCCGATAGCAGGCCGGTCGTCGCCGCCGAGGTCCGCGCGACCGAGCCGACGCCGCAAAACGCCCCCCGGGCTGCCCCGCTGAACGTGAGGTCAGTCACCCGATTCCTCAGCCTCCTTCCGCGAGTGCGGGATCTCGCCGTTAGATCGTGCGGCGCGCCCGGCCGTATCGTGATCGGCGGCCAGATAACGATGGACGAGAGAGACATTTTTTTCCTGCCGGACCTGGACACTCCGGAAATCAACCGGCTGTCGCGCGGACTTGGACCTTGCGAAGAGAAGCTGTTCCGCACGCTGGCCGAGTGGATGCAAGAGGGTCGAGGGCCGAACATCACCTCTGAGATTCTCGAGAACACCACAAGGTCCTTCATTCCGCGCGAGGCCCCGCCGCAAACCTATACCCCAACGATGAGAGAACCAGTAGAACCGAGCGAGCCCGGCTGCTTCACCGAAGGCGGAATTCGGGGCTGTCCAAAGTGAAGGTTTATTGAGCCGGACCAAAGCCCGACTCGAACCGCTTTAGGACAGGGCGCGGGAGAGGCCATCCACGAACGACGCGGCGAGCCGAAGCTACGCAGGTTCGAGCAGCTCGCCTTCCTTCAAGACGACGGAGCCCGTGGCCTTCGAGCCGTTGACGACCGGGTAGCCCTCGGTCACGGCGAGGAGGGGGCATCCGGAGTGCAACCCCGCCCCCCTGCCTTTCAAGGCGGGGTTAACCCTCCTTTAATGGTCTAGTCCCCCTGGCGCAAACGGGCCTAGGCCGATTACCGGGCCCCGACCGGGACGAATGCCTCAGGGAGGGGCCCCCTAACCTGCTTACAATCCTATGGTCCGGACGCAGACCGACAAGGAGATCATTGGAATGAAGAACCGTCGCCTCACCACTATCCTGACCTCGGCCTACCTCTCAGCCATGCTCGCCACGAGCGTGGCGCCCATCCGCAGCGACGCGACCCTCGCGGCCACCATCGATCCGATGGCCGCCCAAAAAGCCCTTCAGAACGTCATGAGCGGTCTCGACGCCTCCGGTTGGCTCGCCGCCTCGACCGCCGGAGCCCCTCCCGCCGCGCAGGCAACGCCCACGCTTGTTCCCGTCAATAACCCGACGCCCAAGGCCGATCCGGTCATGACAGAGGAATTGATGGCGCGCATGCTCAAATTAGCTCGAGAGTACCCGGGAACCAGCACGGTCAGCCGCCATATCTGCTCGATCTTCAATCTCTGCGATGGGACCGCGGACATGACGGTCAAGCTTCTCCTGGGCGACCTGACTGACGCGAAACACTACCTTGCGATTTCGGCGGGCCCGAACTCCAAAGATGTACTCATCATGGTGAAGCGCGACACCGTCGTCGACTGCTACCTCACCGACAAGACCGGAACGCTTCGCGCGGCGGCGATCCTCGACAAGGAAGAGATCCACCTCATCACGAATGAGAAGGCCGCCGATAAGTTCAATGCCGAGCTGAAGCAATACGCCAAGGAAGCGTCCGCTCTCCCCCCCACCGGAACCGCCGTCGCCGGCAACAGCTAGTTTTCGTCCGATAAAACAAGAAGCGGGCCCGCGACGAGCGGGCCCGCTTTTTTTCCGGCTTTGAACGCGCCCTGGGCCATTCGGACCCCCCACCCCAGGGGAAGCGACGAACAGTCGCTTCCTCCTTTTTTATGGCTAAATTCATTCAAGAAAATTATGAAACATCGAATCGCCGTCGCCATCGCCCTGATTGCTCCGCTTGGTGCCATGCCTGTCCGAGCTTCCACAGAAGCCGCGGCTCAGGTGAAGGGTGCCAAGGGGCCAGTCCAGATTATGCTCCAACTGCACAAGACGACGGTGAAAGTCGGCAAATCACTGTGGTACAAGCTCGAACTTAAAAACATCGGCAAGGAAAAAATTCTCGTTCATGATCGCTTCTATAAGGATCCCTGGGTCATACACGAAAATTGTCGAGCCAAACGCGGCATATATCTCGAGATTCTTAAACCGGATGGAAAACCCCTAAGGGTCCGAGGGGGCGGAGGCCGTGAACAATACGACTGGGCGCCGGAACCGGGCGGTACGCTGCATCTGACAGTGGAGGAGAGCAAAGAGCTGGACGTCCTTCAGTCACAATGGAAGCAACGCGGGATGACGGCTCAGGAGTTGAGCATCGCCACGAGCCGCTGGGGCGCAGCGCTTGTCGATAAGAAAAATATGGCTGAGGACAGCGATCCCGCCAAGAAGCTCTGGCTGAAACCGGGTGCCTCGACCACGACTTTTGCCTGGGTCAATCGAAATCCAAACTTCGACGCCCATGCCGGCGAGGAGGCACAGGCCGGCGATTACGCGCAACTATGGAGCTACCGATTCCGTGTTCCAGGGAAATATCGCGTCCGCGCGGTTTACGACCACAGCTTTTCTGAATCGTATAAAAGGGAGCTCGTAAAGGACAAAATAAAGTTGAGGTCCCAGGAATGGTGGGTTAAAGCCACAACTCCATTCGTAGAGTTTGAGGTGCTGCCTTGAAGTTCATCTTCGCAGCAGTTCTCCTCGCCTGCACCTCCCAGAGCGCTCAAGCGCTGAAGCCTGCCTCTAAAAAAGAATTAAAGGAGTTAAACGAAATCTTTGCGACGATTGATTCCGTTCGAGAAAAGATCAGGATGAACAGAGACGAGCGTCAGGTAGCGAATGCGACGGAGAGAGCTGACCTCGATCAGAAGTACTTGAGTCTTAAGGAAATGCGCGAAGCCCCCTGCCGGCGCGCTCTATGGCTGACGATCAAGGCCTACGGTCTCCTGCCATTCGAAGGAGACAAGCCAATACTACCGAGTGGCGTCAGCTCTTTACGGAGTCCAGAAATCGGTAAAACAATAACCTGGGTACCCGTCTTCGAGGAAAAAATACCATTTACCCTTCAGAACGCCGTGGGTAAAATATCCTTCACGAATGTGGACCTCATCAATACTGCCGGCAACACGGCTTCAGACGGCGTCAGTCGAATTTTCCCCGAAGCATTCACAAGCCCGGCCGCGCTGGCCGTCCGGTATAATTAACCAATGACCAAGAATGAAAAGCCTCACTCGGCGGAATACTTCGGCGAGCAGCGCGACTTCTGGTGGAACCCCGATTTCATGGCCCTAATGGCCGCGCGCTGGCAACTGTCTAAAGCCCGCCACATTCTGGACGCGGGCTCCGGGATCGGCCATTGGGGGCGAGTGCTGGCTCCGTTCCTATCCCCGGACGCCACGCTCACGGGCGTAGACCGCGAATCCGCCTGGGTCGAGAAGGCGACCGCAATCGCCAAGGAGAAAGGCCTGAGCCGCTTTAGTTACAGGCAGGGCGACGTGAATTCCCTGCCGTTCGGCGATGCGCAGTTCGACCTGGTGACATGCCAGACCTTACTGATCCATGTCCCCGACCCGCGCGTGACGCTGAAGGAATTCATGCGCGTGCTAAAGCCCGGCGGCCTCTTAATCCTGAGCGAGCCGAACAACCTGGCAGGTTCCCTGGTGCGCAACAGCGAGGACTTCGACGGCGACATCGACTCCCTGACGGCCGTCGTCCGGTTGATGGCGCTGTGCGAACGCGGGAAGGCGGCCCTGGGCCTTGGCAACAACTCCATTGGCGATCTGCTCCCGCGCCTGCTCAACGAGGCCGGACTCAAGAATATTCAAGCGTACCTGTCCGACAAGGTGACCCTCACGCTTCCCAATGTATCCTCGCCCGGCCAGGCCGCGGCACTCGCGCAGACCGCGGATTGGGTCGCGCGCGATTTCTGGATCTGGGAAAGAGTCGAGACCGAATCCTACTTTCGGGCTGGCGGCGGAAAGCCCGAGGAGTTTTCAACACTCTGGGACAACGCCATGGAGCGTCAGACCCGAAGTTTCCATGCGGAGAAGGAACAGCGCCTCTGCGCCGTCGGCGCGGGCCTTCAGTACCTTATGTCCGGGCGTAAGCCGCATTCCGCGTAAGACAAACGCCGCTGGACTTAAATTAACCGTTGAGAAGCGTCCTGGCGGTGGTCCTCAATGGACTTCGCCAGCCTTAGAGCTTCCTCGGTCATCAGGCGCAGCATCTCGTCGGACTCCCGGGCGGACATGCCCAACAGCAAACGCGATGCCGCGCGCAGAGTCGCGCACTTCGAGTTCACCTCGGCGGAAATCTTATCGAGCGCTGGATCACTCATGAGGCCTATGAGGCTTTCCCGGCGATCAGCAGATCGGCGAAGGTCTCATACAGCGGCAGTTTTTTTGAATCCTGCTGCCAGCCGAATTGGCCATTGGGATTGATCTCGAGAAAAACATATTCGCCCTGCGGCGTCACGATCATGTCGATGGCGCCGTAATGGAGGCCGAAGGCATCCATGAATTTTAAGACCTTCTTCTCGATAGCCTTGGGAAGCGCATACGGCTCCTGCAGGATAGCGCCGTCGGGGGCCTTACGCCAATCGACCGCGCCCATGGCAACGCGCTGGGAATAGATGGCCGTGGCGAAAACGCGCCGGCCGATCACCGTCACCCTCAGCTCAAGCTCCTTCGCGACAAGCTCCTGGAAAAGGCACGGGCCGTTTCGAATCCGGTCCATATGCGCGAGCTTTTCCTTGTCGATCAGCGTCGTATAAAGCGCCATGTCTCCCCGCGAAGCGAGCTGCCAGGGATGCTGCGTTTTAATGATGACCTTGCCGTCATGCGCATGATAAAAATCAAAAAATTCCTTGGGGTCATTTGTGATCAATGTATCGGGCGTTCGCATCTTCAGCTCACGCGCCGTGCGCAACTGGATGAGCTTCGAGTTCGCGGTCCTGTTCTTGTCCGGCTCATTGACCCACAGTCCGCCGATAATTCGATACACGCCTTGAAGGGTCAGCTCGCTCTCGCGCGTAGCGAATTGGCGCTCCGCCTCCGGAACCGAATCAGGAATGGCACACTTGCCAGGACGGCGGTTCCAGACGCTTTTGATTTGATCGCCGGCGACTTTCCCCCCGGGATAACGAATTGAAATTCCGCTTTTTCCACCCATCGACGCGCTAATGGTCGCGCGCGCGGGGAAGTCTCGCGTATGGAAGCGCCGAGGACGCACTCCCTTCTTTTTTAGGAAAACGACCATGTCGTCGGCATGAGGGTCGATTTCCTGCGTTAAAATCAGAATTTCTTTTCGCATCACAGTCCCCCTGCCTGGGCCGCCTTCCGCGCTGCGGCCCAGGCTCGATTCACCTTAATAGTCGTCGCAAACCCAAGAGGTCGCGTCGTCGTCGCCATTTCCCACGGCGGTCGTCCGGCTCCCGTGACAGTAAGAGTGCTTCACAGGCTTGCACTCGTCGCACCCGACCGTGAGAATCGGAGCACCCTTGTCATCAAGGAAAAGCTGCTTCTCCTTGCTGTACTTGCCCTGAGGCGCCTCCCAGTTGAATGTGAACGGGGTTGCGAACAAACTGCTGAACAGGCCCGTGACCGCGATGGTGCTGCGCAAGGCGGTCAACGCGACCTTCTTCTTATTTATTTTATTCATCTTCCTTTCTCCTAGTTGCATGTACCGATTGTGATTTTCGTGTCGGCAAATTTCCGACAGAACAACGCGTGGTCCCCAATATCCTTCAGTTTCGGATCGAGACTGAGGGCCTGCTGGTAAGCCTTCGCTGCCTCTTCATAACGATTGGCGGCGAACAGGATCTGGCTTTTCTGCCATGTGATCATCACCGGCGTGGGATGACCCATGCTGATGGCCGCGTCGCAATCCGCCAGAGCCCGATTGAGGCTGGCGGCGTCTCCTTTCCCTTTGATACCGATTCGCATGTAAGTGGAAGCACGATCGCCGTGGATACGGGCGATGGTTTCCCGCATTCGCTTTTTTAATTTCGGATCCACTTCACTCCCTAGAGCCGCGCTCAGTTGATTAAGCGCCAGAGAGTAATCCGCCAGGGCTCCCTCCAGATCGCCGAGCACCGACCTTGAGGCCGCGCGATAGACCCTCGCGTCCGTTTGATCCGGATCGAGCTCGAGCAGGGAATCATATGCGGCTTTTGCCGCAGCGTGATCGTGCGCCAGCAAAGCCTTCAAACCGTTGTTCTCGTGCGTCAAAAGCGCCATTTCGCGCTTCAGCTTTCGCACCGTCTGGAAGGTTCGCTGGACATCCTCATCCCATTGCTTCTCACCGGTCTCATCGTTCAGATCGGGCGCTGGCTGCGCTTTGGCGATTGGGCGAACCGGTGCGCCGGCCAAACTGGGAACGGGCGCTGCCGCCATCACCGGGCCGGCGACGATCAACAGAAAGGCTCCCGCAAACATGATATTCATTTTCTCGTTCCTCACATACAACCGCAAACTGGAATCCAAATGGTGCATTCACCGGTCAGCGGATGCTTCTCCGCGCACGACGGAACGCATCTCCAAGACATACCATCGGGGCAGCGCTGGGAAGCGGCGTAGACGGCCGCAGGCAGCCTAAAGTCCATGCTCTGCAGCGTCCGGAAAGGTGAGTCGCCCGAGGCCTTCGCCGTCTCACATCCTCCCTTCAGCCCTTCGGCGGCCAGGCTCAGAGATGCTTCCACGGTCGCGAACTTGGCCTTCCCGGAGATGGAAGGCGCCTTAGGCTTGGCCGTCACCGCGACGACAGCGCTTGGCGCGAGCGGCGCCAAAGCAACCGGAGCCGACTCGGCGTGGGATATTGAGGCGATTAGAACGGCGATCACGACGAGAAGCGGCAACTGTCTGTTATTCATGTTCAAAGCTCCTTTGCGTCTCGATGAATGATGATCAATTAATATGCCAAATGATTAGGTTGTATAAGAAAATATTTATTTTCATATGAAATTATATGTAATCTTGCTATAATAGACTCGTTATGGAAAAGCTCTCCATCCTCGTCGTCGAAGACAATCCTCTCGCTCGAAAGGTCATGGCCGTCCAACTCAAGGATCACGCCGTCGACTTCGCCGAAAACGCGGCGGACGGGCGCAAGTTCCTGGAATCAGGGCGACACGCGCTTTGCTTCCTCGACCTCCAGCTCGGCGCCGGCGACGAAGCCGAGGGCATGGATCTTATCCCCCTCGCAGTGGCGCGCGGCGTCTACTCCGTGGTCATGTCCGGGCACGACGGCGAGGCCATCGTCGAACGCGCTTACGAACTCGGCTGCGACGACTTCTACTCCAAAGGCAACGAGGCCAGCAATGTCGGCTCCGTGATCGCGCGCTACCTCAATAAGAAGGAAGGCGCAAAGACCGACATTTTCGCCGAGCGCTTTGTCACCGAGGATATTGAGACCCGCGCCTGCGTCAAAGAGGCGCTTAAGTACGCGCCCTCGGAACTGCCCATCCTCATCCTCGGGCCCTCGGGCACCGGCAAAACCAACCTCGCCCGCGTCCTCCACGATCACTCCGGACGCGCGGGCGCCTTCGTGGCCATCAACTGCTCCGCCTACACCGAGGACCTCCTTGAGGCCGAGCTGTTCGGCTATAAAAAAGGCGCGTTCACCGGCGCCAACGAAAGCCACAAGGGTAAACTGCTGGCGGCCGACCGTGGCACGCTCTTTCTCGATGAGATCGGCTCGATGAGCCTGAAGATGCAAACCAAACTGCTCAAGGCCATCGAGGAACGCTCCTTCCATCCGCTCGGCTCGGACAAAGCGGAGACCTCGCGCTTCCGCGTGATCAGCGCCACGCTCGAGGATGTGCAAAGCCTCATCAAGGCGGGCAAGATGCGCTTCGACTTTTTCCAGCGCATCCACGGCCTGACTGTGGAGCTCAAATCACTCGCCCGGCGCAAAGGCGATATTCTTCCCCTCATCGCCGCCCTCAGCCGCGGCGGCAAGCGGCTCTCCTTCACGCCCGACGCCAAGCAGCGCCTCCTCGGCCACGACTGGCCCGGTAATGTGCGCGAGGTTAAGCGCTTCGTCGAGCTCCTGGCCGCCGGCGAAGACGGCCGCGTCGGCCCCGAGGCCGTCGACCGCCTGCTGCGGACCGTACGCGCCGAGCATGGCGCAAGCGGCGGATTCGTTGGTGAAGAGCAATATCGCTTCGCCCTTGAAAACGGGCTGGCCGCGACCGTGGACCGCTTCTCCGATGAGATCATTCGGCGCAACCTCGATGAGAACGGCGGCAAGAAAACCGTGGTCCTGTCCGATCTTAAGATTTCAACGCGCCTTCTTTACGCGGCGCTCGCGCGCATGCGCGGTGAACGGAGCGAGCCATGAATCTTGAAAAATTAATTCACGACATCAACTCGAAGTGCTCAAGCCTCAAGGACGCGGCCAAGCTGCTGACGGACTCCTCCGCCGCTGAGAAAAAAGAGCTTTTGGCGCTCATGGTCAAGCAGGCCCGCGCCCTGGCCGACGCGCTCGCCGCGTTTGAGCGCGTGCCGTGAGGCTGCAGCTTAACACCAAGACCGGCGCCCGCGTGCACGGGCAGATGAAACTCGCCCGCCTGCTCGAGGCGCCCGAGTCCGAGCTCGAGCGCCGCGTCGTCGCTCTCGAATCCGGATCGATTTTCGCGCGCCTTCTCGAATCCGGCGTCGTCACCCGCCAGAATCCGGAGCACATGCGCTTCGCCAGCCGCCGCTTCGCCGGCCGCGCGCTACGCACCTCAAGCGAAGGCCTGCCCGAGCTCGTTGACGGCACCGGCGATCTCGCCAAGCTCATGCAAAGCATCGGTCAGGAGGACTTCGCGACCGTCTTTCTCGGCGATGACGGGCATACCGACGCGCAGCGCGCCAAGCTGTGCGGCATCAAACCCGAAGACGCTAAGCGCCTGCGCGAGTTCGTCGACAAGCTTTATGTTCAGCAGGAATTCGAGGCCCCCGCGCCGAAGGCCGTGTCCGAGCCCACATTCAGCGCCTTGGCGGGCATATCGATCGAGGGCGGCAAGCCGGTCCTCGCCTTCTTCCACCGCGAGATCTGGGACCGGCGCTACCTCATCAACGACGAGCGCCGCCGCGACCTCGCCCTCGATCTCCCCGCCCGCGACGCGAAGAAGGCGGAGACGCTGCTGCGCGAGCTCGAGTACATCGATCAGCGCAAGACGACTTTGTACCGCGTGCTCGAGGCCGTCCTCGAGACGCAGGCCGACTACCTCGTCAGCGGCGCTGCCGAGCGCCGCGTTGCGTTGACGCAAAAATCCCTGTCCGACCGTCTTGACATTTCGCCGAGCGTGCTGAACCGTTTAATCGCCAACAAGTCGGTCGAGCTGCCCTGGGGCTTAGAAGCCTCGCTGTCGGTCTTCGTGCCGAGCCGGAAGTCGCTTTTGCGCGACCAGCTTCACGACCTGGCGCTCGCACGGCCTGAGCTGTCCGACGAGGGATTGCGCGCGGAAATCAAGGAACGGCACGGGGTCGAGCTCTCTCGCCGCTCCATCACGCAGTACCGCAAGGAGCTCGGCGTCGGCGCGGTCAATCGCCGGAAAACCTAGACCGCGGCCTGGCGCGATCACTCAGGGTGCGCAGGTGTACGCCGCCAGACGATTTCGTATGTCCCTTCGGACTTGGGACGCGTCGTCAAGATAAGATCGTCGCCTTCGAATCTGGCGCATCTCTCCTCGATGTTGCCCACACGAGAACTGCGATTGGCCACATCGACATGATGGAAAACGCTTTCGGCTTTTGTTGAGAAACGTCCTGAATAAGCGATCATGTCGGAGAGAGATTCGACGGGTTTCTTCAGGACGATCAGCACCGACATGCCGCCGCCCGGCTCGTAAATAAGTCGTCCTAGGATAAAGTCGGATGTCGGCTTGAATGTCCCGTCGGGAGAACGAAGACCGTGACCGACAAGCTCCCAACAGCCAAGCAGGCGTTTTTTCATGGTGAGCGAAGTCTAACAATATAACCGTCCGAAGAGCGCCGCACATTTGGCATAAAAATTGATCACAAGGGATATGGATGCAGGGCCCGGATAAGGGGGGGG
>JAYTSX010000284.1:0-15529 GCA_043745445.1 Elusimicrobiota bacterium | reverse complement strand
GCACCCGCACACGAACATGGCCAAGGCCGCGCTCAACATGATGACCTTGACCTCCGCCCGCGACTACATCAACGACGGCATCTGGATGAACGCCGTCGACACCGGCTGGGTGACCGACGAGGACCCCGTTGTCCACGCCCTGCGCAAGCAAGCCGTGCACGACTTTCAGCCCCCGCTCGACATCGTCGACGGCGCCGCGCGCATCCTCGATCCGTGGTTCGTCGGTCTCAACACCGGCGAGCACACCTCCGGCAAGTTTCTCAAAGACTACAAGCAAGCCAACTGGTAACAGTTGGAACAGTTGGTGTCAGGCCTCCCGGTAGTTGCAGTATTTCAGGCTCACTCATGAAAATCAAACACACGGCGTTCACGATGTATCCCGTCAAGAACATGAAGCGCGCGCGTAATTTCTACGAAAAGACGCTCGGCCTCAAGCTCGGGAAGAACTACGAAGACACCTGGGTCGAGTACTACCCGGGCGGCACCTCGTGCTTCGCGATTACCACGATGGCCCCCGGCGTGAAGCCGACGACGAAGGGCGCGGTCATCGCGTTCGAGGTAGATGACCTCGAGAAGGCGGTCAAGCGGCTCTCCGCCGCCAAGGCCAAGTGCCTGGTCAAGCCTTACGAGACGCCCGTCTGCCGCTTCGCGGTGTACCGCGACAGCGAAGGCAACGGCTTCATGCTTCACGCGAAGAAGAAGTAACCAGCGGGCGGACCGGCCGAATACTGCAACTACCGGGAGGCCTGACACCAAAAAAGATGTCAGGTAAAACTTTTTCCCGCGGCGCGGTCGATCAGGATCGAGTTGATCATGTCACCTAGGACGTTGACGACCGAGCGGGCGCGCGCCAGGATCCAATCGACGGTGAGCAACAGTGGCAGGAGCTCGACGGGCAGGCCGACGGTGGCCAGCACGAGCGCGAGGGAGATAAAGCCCGCCTCGGGCACGCCCGCGATGCCCATCGCGGCGATCAGACAAGAAAATGCCGCCGACAACTGTTGGCTGAAGCTTAGATGTAGGCCGTGCGCCTGGGCCACGAAGAGGACGGCCATGGCCTCATAAAGGATAATGCCGTCGTTATTAAGATTGGTCCCCACGCAAGCACCCAAAGTCGAAGCCGATTTCGACACGCCGAGGTTGTCCAGTGCCTTAAGCGTCAACGGCAAGGTCGCGAGGCTCGAATTGGCCCCGACCGAGTAGATTGAGGGCTCGCGCGCCTCGGCCCAGAAGCGCTTGAGCGGCATGCGCACATAGAATACGAGCCAGGTCTGGTAGACGATCAGCGGGTGCAGGATCAGGCCGAGCAGGCCGACGCCGACATACGCCGCGAGTCCTTTGAGCGGTGAGAGGCCGTACTTGCCGATCGAGCTCGCGACTACGCCGAACACGGCCAGAGGAGCCAGCTGGATGATCCAGGAGAGGATCACCTCCATCGCCTGGCGCATGACCGTGATGGCCGTCTCGATACCCGCGACAGGCTCGCCCGCGTTCTTGAGCTTGCGCAGGGCCAGGCCGAAGGTCAAAGACAGCACAACGAGTGGGAAGATCGCGTTGTCGATGAAGGGCTGGACGAGGCTCGGGGGCACGATGTTCGACATGAACGCCGCGAGGCCGAGCTTATGGCCGGCGGCCGCCGCGAGCGCCGCCTCGCCGTTGCCGGCGGTCGCGGCGGCGGCGAGGTGCAGGCCCGGCTTCAGAAGGTTCGACAGGAGCAGGCCGATCGACAGCGCGATCACGGAGTTGACGAAGGCGAAGAACGCCATGCGTGCGCCGTCCTTCGCCTCGACCTGAGTGCTCAAGACCGAGCCGATGATCGTCAGGATCAGGAGGGGGGCCGCCGCGAGCTTGATCGCCTGGATGACGACCTTCCCGATCTCGCCTAGGACCGCGGCGTCGGCCCCAAGGTAAAGCCCCACGGGCAGGCCTGCGAGAAGCCCCAGAATGATTCGTCCGGTCAGACCGATCTTTGGCATGCCGGTCATCATAGCAGTGAAAATTACGAAATGGTAGGTTCTCAGCATGGCCAAGAAGATTGCCGTAGCCCTCGTGCTGGCGCTCCTCGCGGGTGGCGACTATGCGGCCGCGAAGATGATCCCGATCGAACTGGGAAAGGCCTTTCGGCTGAAGAAGGGAGAGAGCGCCGCCATTCCCGGCGGGCGCGCCACTGTGCGGATCATGAAGTTCATCAACTCACCTTGCCCCAAGGGCGCGTATTGCATCTGGAGCGGACAGGCGGTGATCACCGAGCTGACGGTCGACGGCAGGATCGTGCCGCCGAATGCGAAGGACTCGCCCTACGACATCACCGTCAAGAAGAGCGATTACAAATCGTTCGCGGTGCTGGCTGTCACCAACAGGCCGGCGGCTGCAGCGCCGTAGCAGAAATAAGCCCTATTGGGCAGCTTCCAAAGCGTCTTCCAGTCCTTCTGCATCATCTCTTCGTCGTCGTAGAAATCGGGGAGGGTATAGGCCCGCTTGTAGTTCTTCACGGCGAAGTCGAGGGCCGACATGATCATGAATTTGCTGTAGTGCGAGAACTCCGGATCACAGACATGCGTGAACATCTCGTACTGATGCGGCAGCGCGCCTCCGATGTAGACGCCAATGAGGCGGTCCTTGACATAAAACGAAATCGGCATAGCCAGGGGACTGGACGCGAAGAACGAACGAAAGCCCTCGTGAAAATCGATGAGCCAGCTGTCCGCGAACGTGCCGCGGCTCCACGCGAGGTACTCTTCCCAGCGCGACATGTCGATGTGTCCCGGCCGCACGGTCACTTCCGAGGCGCACTTCTCATGGTAGGCGCGCAGGGGCTTGACGCGCTTATGCCTCAGCGCCTTGGAGAGATGGGTCAAGACGTCTTCCTCGAGCCAGTGATGGTAGGCCAGTCCTTCTTTGAGAGTGTGTCCGGACACTTCCGTCTCGGCGCTGAAATCAGAACCGGGGATGAGCTTATCGATGAAAGACAGGTCTTGAGGGAGTCCGAACACCGAGTGTGACGGCGCCATCAGCCACCGCATCACTTCCCTGTCGAAATAGGTGAGGAACTTGCCGTCCACGCAGTACATCTCCATACTGTTGATGAAATGGCGGGCGAACTCAGGATGAAAGGCCATCGTGTGGCCGCTGAGCCCGCGAAGATCTTCGACGGATTCGACTCGTTTATACTCTTTGGGTAGCATGTCCTATATTATAGCAGGCCCCGACGGAGCGGCGGCTCAAGCTGTTGTATAATCAGCCCTAAGTCCCCTTAGCTCAATGGATAGAGCTCCTGCCTTCTAAGCAGGCAATCCAGGTTCGATTCCTGGAGGGGACACTTCTTTTTTGGTATTGTCGGGGCATGATCAAATTACCGCTTTTTGTTCTCATCGCTCTGCTCGCCTCGGCGGCCGTCGCCAACGAAGATGCCGCCCGCGAGTCCGTGCTACGGGCCGGCATCAGCACCGTGATCCCCATGTCCGATGAGGATTACCGTGATGTGGCCAAGGGGGCGCCGGCGGATTCCCGCTGGGCTAAGCCCGAGCGCGGGGTGTTCCTGCAGACCGCTTTCAAGAGCCTCGCGGCCTCGCGTCGCCGTCGCGCCGTCGCGGCAGGGCTCGTCTCCGCCGGACGCGAGATCGACGCGGACGCCAAGGCCGCGGGCCAGGACCGGGAGCTTCTTCAGGAAACCGGATGGTGGGACACGGCCAACGCCTACCTAGCCCAGCCGCAGGCCCAGCGCGTGCGCGGCGCCACCGCGGTGGCCGCGGTGCGTGGAGGCCGCAAGCTCTCCACCGAGGCCGATAAAGAAGTGACGCGCCTGCTCGCCGCCGTGGACGAGGAAGACAAGACTTTGTCCGACACGAGCCTGACACCCGAAAAAAGAGGGCAGGTCCACCTCGATGCCGCGCTGAACTACGACAAGGTCGCCGCCTTGTTCGCCGCGCCACCCGTCGCCAACACCCTGTCCGCGAAAGAGATTTATCAGCGCGCCTCACCGTCCGTCGTGCTCATTCTCGCCGCCGAAAAGGCCGGCGCGGGCGAGCTCGGCACCGGCAGCATCATCGAAGGCGGACGCGTCCTGACGAACGCCCATGTCGTTATCAACGACAAAACCGGCCGTCCCTACACGGCCGTGCGCGTCTATCAGAAGCCCGCGCACATCACCGGCGACACGAAGCGGGATATTCAGGACCCCATCAACGCCAAGGTCATACGTTTTGACCGCGCCCTCGATCTCGCGATCCTCGAGCCGGAGACCAAGTTCAAGGCGGGGCCGCTTTCACTCGGGGACGACTCGACCGTCGAGCCCGGCGATCCCGTCGTCGCGATCGGCCACCCGGAGCAGGGCGGGCTCTGGACGCTCACCCAGGGCGTAGTCAGCACCGTCATCGCGGACCTCGGCGGCGTCCCGGGCAAGGACGCCTTCCAGACCGACACGAGCATCAACCGCGGAAATTCCGGGGGACCGCTGATCGACCGCTCGGGCGCCATCATCGGCGTGAACACCTCGATGGCGCGCAAGGCCGCCGATGGCCTGACGATCACGAGCGTCAACTTCTCCGTGAAAGCCTCCGTCGCACGGCGTTGGATGGCCGGAGAGAGCGTTTCAGTCGCCGCGGTCGAACCGGTTGCCCAGACAACCAAGGTAGCTGAGGCGCCCAAGGTCGAGGCGCCCAAGGCTGCCGCGGTCTTGCCGCCCGCCCCGACCACCAAGCCCAAGGTCCTGACGCCCCAGACGCCTTACCGCATCGACGACGTGCTCGAGGCCGAGATGAAGGAGATGGACGATCTCGGAGAGGAAATGCACCGCGAGATCGAGGCTAGAGGACGAAAATAAAGACGCTGGCCAAGGTTAGAATCGCGCCGGTGATCATGCGCGACATGTCGGCCTGAGTGCGGCCCGTCGCCAGGTAGTGCATTCCCATCGCCATCAGCATCACGGAGAGCGCGGCCTTTCCCATGACCTGTGGGGTCAGGGTGATCCAGGGCTTGGGAGCCGAGGACGTCATTTCTTGAAGCCCTCGGTGTTCTCCATGGCCCACTTTTCCCAGCTCGCGTAATCGCGCCGATCGAAGGCCTTCTTCGACAGCTGACCAAGCACGGTATAGGCTAGATCGTGGCTGCCGGGCTGCGACAGCTTAAGGATCTCGATGAGACGGGGAGCCGCCCTAAGGATTTTTTTCCGCTGGACCTCGTCATCGACCAACGGCACAAGAAGGCCGAGAGTTTTGCCCCGCACGGAGCCGCTCGGATCGTCGAGGAGGGGGAGAATCAGGTCCGCGTCCACGCGCAAGTCCTTGCGATGATTGATGATGTCGGCCAATATCTGGAGGCCGGCGCCGCGCACGGTGGAAGAGGGATCCTTCAGCGCCACGAGGCAGGATTCAATCACCTTCTCGCCGCGGGTGCCGTAGCTCAGCACGAACAGGGCGGAGGCGCGCTTGTCCGGGTCTGCCTCGCGCACCAGCACCGTGCGGAGTTCGTTCTCCTTGGCGCCGACGCCCGCGACGAATTTGCTCTGCAAGGCGGCGAGCTCGGGAGTCACCCCGCCCCAGAGGCAGTAGAAGCCGGGGCAATCGGGACGGTCGACCGGCATCTGTCCGCGGCGGGACAAGACCGAGCCGAGGTCGTAATAGGCTTTCCAGGCGGCCAGAAGGCCGGCGGGATCGGTGGTCGTGTTTTTGGGCACGGGCGCGAAAGCGAGCCGGCCTCGATCCGCCGCGTCCACGATGTCGAAGGTGAAGTACATCGCGTGATCGACGGAGGTAAAGTATTCGGTGATCGTAAGACCGGCGTCGGCGATGCCCGGGATTTTGGCCGCCGCCCGTTCGATCTCCCTGCGCACGGACTCGGACTTCTCGGTCGACGCGGGCCGGTGCTGATTGCGCAGGAAAACAATTTCATTGAGCCGCGGACCGAACAGCTCCCGGGCCTTATCGGCCGTCAGAAGCGTCGAACGGTATACATCCAGGCCGCGCAATGTCGCGGTGGATTGGGCGCGGGCTGGCGCGGCCGCCAAGAGCAGGGACATCAATAGGGTCATCATCGCCGCAATTATAACCATTTTGCTATCGTCGTTCGGTGCTGAGAACTACCGTCGCCGCCGCACGCGTCGTTCTGGTCGAGTCGCGCCTCAAGCGGCCGTTCATCACCGCCCAGGGCCGCCGAGACCGCACCGTCAACGCGGCCATCTTCCTGCGCCTTAAGAGCGGCGCGCAGGGCTATGGGGAAGCGTCCACCTCCATCGCGCAAAAGCACCTGACACCGGCCGGGCTGCGCGGCGCGCTCATGAAAATGGCACTGGGCGCGCGTGGCCGCGACGCCCGCGACTGGCAGGCGCTGGTCGAAGCGGCGTGGGCACGGCACGGACATTTAAGTCCCGCCGTGGCCGCCTTCGAGGCGGCGCTGCTGTCGGCCTTGGCGGCCGAGGCCGGCACGGACCTCGCGGGGTGGCTTGGGGGCGCGACCCGCAGGCTTGAGACCGACCTGACGATCTCCGCGATGACGGACACGACTCAGGTGCGCGCCGCCGCCGCCGAGGCCGCCGCCGCGGGCTTTCGTCTTCTCAAAATAAAAGTCGGAGGGCGGCCCGCCGACGATCTGGCGCGCGTGCGCGCCGTGCGCGCGGCCGCGCCGAAGGCGAAGCTGCTGCTCGACGGCAACCAGGGATTTTCTCCCGCGACCGCGCTCAGGTTCGTCGAGACCGTCTTGAAGACGGGCGCGAGCGTGGAGATGTTCGAGCAGCCCACGCCTAAGGCCGACCTCGCCGCCCTCGCCTTCGTTGCCAAGCGCTGTCCGGTGCCGGTCGCCGCCGACGAGAGCGTGGCCACGCCCGCCGAAGCCGCGCGGGCCGCCGACGCGGGGGTCACCGCGATCAACATTAAGCTCGCGAAATCGGGGATCTCGCGCGGGCTCGAGATCGCCGCCATCGCGCGCGCGGCCGGGCTTCCCCTGATGATCGGTTGCATGGCCGAGACGGCACGCGGCCTGTGTGCGAGCGTGCACCTGGCGCTGGGGACGGGATTTTTTAGGTGGTGCGACCTGGACAGCGACGTTCTGCTGGTGGAAGACGCGCCGGCGCGCCGGCTGGCCGGCTGGAAGCGGAGCGGGCGCTTGGCTTCGCTAGACTAGCTCCCACCAACGGCGGTTGCGCGGCTCATGTGTGGGCAGGATCACCAGGCCGTGCGGGATGGAGAAGACCTTTCCATCGAGCGAGTGCACCCGGTCGCGGATACCGGCATGCGTGATCTCGACGGTCAGGTAGTGATGGAAGCTGTCGGAGTTTCCGGAAGGGAACAGCGCCGAACCGCCGCCGCCGGTCAACACATAGCGCACGCCGCCGTGGTCCTGCACGCCGAAGGCGTGGACATGGCCCATGTAGACGCGGCTGACCTTCGCCGCCGACACGATGTCGGCGAACTCGCGCGAGCCGCCGATAAAGCCACCCAGCTCATGCACGCGCCCGACGCCGCCCCACAGGCTGAGCTGAACCGGGGGCATGTGGGTGAAGACGATCTTGCGGCCGGGAACATCGAGCGTCATCTTAAGCCACTTAAGCTGAGTGCGGGTCACGCGCTTGGCGCTCGAGTCGAGGACCACGAAGCGTACGCCCGCGTGGTCGAAGAAATAGTTGGGCTTGCCGAAGAGGGTCCGGTAGACTGTCGAGTGCGATTTCCCATTCGGGCGCGAACGGTCGTGGTTGCCGATCACGGTGAGGTAAGGCCGGCCGATCCACGCCCGGCGCAGATGGCGGAGAAATATCTCGTAGTTTGGAATCGTACCCTTGCTGACCATGTCGCCGAGCTGAACCGTAAAGGTCAGAGGTTGAGCCTGAAGCGCGTGCATCTGGTCATGAAATACGCCTTCGCGGTTGAAGAGCTTGCGGTAGATCCAGAAGCGGGAGGGCTCCACATCGCCGAGCACGGCGAAGGAGACCTTATCACCCGCAGCATCAGGCAACCGCGACAAGCGGCGCAACTGACGCTCGGTGCGAAAGCGGGAGGCCATCAGGACCAGACTCTCCGGAACCATGCTCTTAGGATAACGGTTTTGATAGGATTGCGCCATGCTTCAGGAGTTGCGCGGCCTCGTGCGCGAAACGGCGGTTTACGGCCTGTCCACGGTGCTCGGGCGCATGATGAGCTTTCTGCTCACGCCGCTGTTCTCTCACCTGCTTGAACCGACCGATAACGGCGCGATGCAAGCGATTTACGCCTACATCGCCTTCCTGACGGTGATTTACGGCCTCGGCCTCGATACGGCCTACCTCCGCTTAGGAAGGCGCGGCGGCGAAGCCGACACAACGGCGTTCGGCTCGGCCTGGCTGACCGTCGTCCTCTCCGCGGTCGCGGCCTCGGTCGTCCTTCATGTCGCGGCGGCCCCGCTCACCCGCGCGATCGGCCTGCCCACCGAGATGGCGGTGCTGGTCCGCTACGGCGCCTGGATCCTCGCCGCAGACGCCGCTATGCTTTTGCCCTACGCCGAGCTGCGCGGTTCGCATCGCGCCGGAGCCTACGCGGGCATCAAGCTCGTCGGCATCACGATGAATTTGATCCTCGCCTATGTGTTCGTGCGCCACATGCACCTGGGATTGCGCGGCGTTTTCCTAGCGAACCTCGTGGCCTCGTTGTCGAGCCTCGCGATGCTCGCCCCCGTCATCGTCTCGCGCCTCGGCACGCCCGATCGCGCGCGCTTAAAAGAGATGCTGTCGTTCGGAGTACCGCTGATCATCGCGGGCGTGGGCTCGATGGTCGTACAGGTCGCCGACCGCCCCATTCTGGCGAAGGCCGCCGGCCTCGCCGAGGCGGGCATCTATGGAACCTGCTACAAGCTCGGCATCGGGATGATGCTGCTCGTCGGCATGTTCGATCAAGCCTGGAAGCCGTTTATTTTAGAGCGGGCCGACCGTCCCGACGCCGGCGCGATCATCGCGCGAGTGCTCACCTATTTCGGCACGCTCGGCGCGTGGGCGTTCCTCGCCATCGTTTTCTTTATCGGCCCACTCGTCACTGCGCCCTTGTTCGGCGGGAAGCCGCTGATCCATCCGTCATTTTGGAGCGGCTTGTCCGTTGTGCCCGTCGTGACTTTGGCCTACCTCTTCAACGGCCTCTATTTCGTCATGCTGGCACCCCTGATGCTCGACAAGCGCACCGGCGCGGTCTCGGCCGCGACCTGGGCCGGCGCCATGATGAACATCGCCCTCAATTGGCTGCTGATCCCGCGCCTGGGCATGATGGGTGCCGCGTGGTCCACCTTGGCCGCGTACGCGGCGATGGCCGTCGCGGTGTGGGCGCTTGGACGCGCGTCGCGTCCGGTCCCGTATGAATGGAAGCGTCTAGCGATACTCGCCGGGTGGACCGCCGCGCTGTGGTGGCCGTCCTCAAGCCTAGGCCTGCCCGCGCGGTTCGTGCTCCTCGCCGCCTATCCCGCGGGGCTTCTGCTCACGGGATTTCTCGGCGCCGATGAGATCGCCGAGCTCCGCTCCCTGCTCACCGCGCGACGGGCTTGATGTTCAGGAACTGAGCGTCCGGCCGCGGCGCAAAAGGATCGTTGAGGGGGAGAACCGGGCGCGGCGCATCGATCGCCCGCGCGTGATGCGCGATCAGGCGCTCGCCGGAAAACGAAAACGCGATTTCCACGCCGGCGCCTTTCCACGCGTCGAGCGCACGCGCCAAACGCGCGACGCGAACGAGACGCTCGGAGGACAGCACGGCCGTCGCGGCTCCGGCGCGGGGCGAAAGTTCACGACCTGTGCGGCGGTCGAGCGAATAGGATTGCGTCACGGCATCGCCGGCAAGGATCCCGTCAAGCGAGCCCGGCGCCGCTTCGACAAAGAGTCTCTCTCGTCGCCCGGAGCCGGGGTCGCGGGAGAACACCAGGCCAGAGGCGTCGGCCGGCGTGATTTTCTCGACGCGCACCAGGCCGTCGTAGGCGAGGCCGCGCCCCGCGCGTTGCCGCGCGCCGAGCGGGCCGGGCGCCCAGGAAGCCGCCCAGGCCTCTTTGACGCGCTCGAGAACATCGGCCGGACCCAAGGCCTTTAACGCGGCGTCGTTGCCGACGACGAGAACGGAGCCCGTCGCGGCGGCCAGCGCCGCGGCCCCGGCCGCGGAAGAGGCCTCAAGCTTCGCGGCCGCCAGTCGCTCCCGAATACGCTCGGATTTTCGGCGCAGGCCGAGCGACGAATCGTCAACCGTTCGCGCCAACCAATCGGCCAGGCCGTTGCTCTCGACAAAACGCTCCCACGCGCTCACGGGAAGGTCGATGCCCTCGGGCCGGTCGGCGCCGCCGGAGGCGGCGGCATTCGCGAATGTGGACGGCTTACCGGCGCGTGCCTTAGCGCGACGCATCGCCGCGTCGCGGCAAGCACGCGCGGCGCCGGCCGCTCCCCCGTCGTTGAGAGCGAGCATGCCGGCGACGGCGGCCGCGCCGTCAGCCGAGGCGCGAGCCTCATCGGCCAGGCGTTCGAGCGCGTTTGCGTCCGCCGCATCGGCGACATCCGCCATACAGTCTTCGGCGCGGCGCTTGGCATCGCGCGCGGCGCGAGAAAACGCCGAAGCCTCCGCGCGGCGCATGCCCTCGCGAGCGGAGGCCGGCACGGTGCGTTCCGCGGCCCGGCGCACGCGCGCGAGGTCGTCAGCAGGCATCGCGCCCGCGACCGCGCGGGGGACCAGCTCGGACAGCAGGGCCGCGCCGCGACTCTCGCCCTCCGTCTGGATCAGCCACTGCTCGAGCGCCTGCGCGTCGCGCAGTCCGTCGTAGGCGCGCGCGGCCTCGGCAGCGGCGACGCGCGCTTCCGCCTCGGCCGCCGGCACCAAGATCACGCGGCCGGTCGCCGCGTCCACGACGACCGCATCGCCCTCGCGCAACGCCCGTTCCTCGGAACCGATCACGGAACGATATTCGATGCCCGAGGCCGTCTGCGGATTCCCGTATGATGGTTCGTCAAGGTACAGCACGGGGCCGCGCCCGTCCCACCGGCCCTGGCCCAAGGCCACGGCGCTCACGCCGTGCCGTCGCGCCGCGGCGCCCGCGCGGCTTGAGAGCCCGCCGCGACGGGTGACGACCGCTTCGGCCATGCGAATCGCCTGCTCGTCGCCGGCGTTCGCCGCATCAAGGACGAACACGCGCCCGCCCGCCTCCGCGACCTTGCGGTCGAATGTGATCTTCGCGCACACGGCCCGTCCCTGCCCCAGGCTCAGCGTCATCCCCTGAAACGCGCCGGGAACGGGCTCGGCGCGCGCGGAGAGAGCCAGCAGGAGAATCCAGAGGAAGGAAACCCGCGAGGTCATCGTACGCGCAGCGGTTCGATGCGGGCGAACTTCGAGAGGCCCGTCGCAGGATCGCGCAGCGCGATCACGCGCACGCCCGAAGAGCGCAGATCAGCTGAAACGGCCTCATAATCGCCGACCCAACCCACGGTGCGCGCGCGCGACAGCCGCGAGGTTCCGTCGAGCGTGGCCGCCGTCTTGGCCGCGTCTTTGGGCGTCCGCTTCATATCGGCGAGCAGACGGCTCAAGCTTCCGTCGGAAGGCGGCGTCACGGACCGTGGAGAACCCATGATCAGGGCGGCGCCGTCAGCGGCCAGCTCCGCCATTTCCCGCGCGTCAGCGGACATCGTCTGCGCGTCGAGCGTCGCGCGCAGGCCGCGGCCCTGGCGCGTCACGAAAAATCCAAGCTCATCGAGCGCGGACGCGAGCGCCTCGTCTCCGCGTTCGGTTTCGAGGACAAGCGAGCCGCCCGACTCGGTCGAGCGCAAATCGCCGGACAGCGTGACGGGCCCGAAGGCGCCGGCGCCCGACGCCCACAACGCGTCGCCGAAGGCAGTCAATGAAAGCTCTTGAGAGGCCGCCGCGAGCGTCGTCGCCGCGAGCGCGGCCGGACCGTCCCCGAGAACGACAACGGAGCTGCCGCCCCGAACTTTTCCGAACGCCGTCGCGCCAAGCTCGCGCGCGTCGGCCGCGTAGCGCGACGCCCAATGGCGCAGGCCGCCATCGCCCGAAACGATCGTCTCGAGCCCGGAGGTGAGACGATCCGCGGGGGAAAGAGCGGAGTGTTTGACGCCGGCCTCGAACTCCGCCGTCAGGGAATCGATGCGCGAAATGGCGCCGGCTTGGCCGGTCAGCGCCTCATGCGCGGCGGCGGACCGGCGGGCGAGAACGAACGCGCCTCGCGCGCGGGACACGGTCAACTGAGGCGCGCCCGCGGCGCGCGCGGCGGCGTCGCCCAGGCCCACGGCATCACGCCAGGCCTTCGCGGCGTCGCGCAGACGCGGCAAGGTGTCGGCATTCGCGACGACCGGCAGGCCGCGGCCCGGGAGCATCGAGGTCAGCGCGCTCCAGGCGCGCATCGCCATGTATTTTAACCAGAGCCAGCCGGTGGACAACGCGGCGGAGGGGACCGATTCACCCATCGCAACACGCGCCGAGACCGCGGAACGCACGCCGGGACGCGCGACAAACGCGCGATAGGCTTCGGCCATCGGGGCGATCGAAAGCTTTTCGAGCTTGATCGCGAACGACGCGCCAAGGCCCGGGACCTTCTCCACCGTCGAGCCGGGCAAAACGGCGACGAAGGACTCGCCGCGCTTGACGACCCAGACACGCGGCGCGGAAGGCCTCGCTGCGGACATCTTCGACGCGTCGGTGAGCGCGCTTTCGACGCCAGCCTTGAGGCGCGCGCCGTTGACGATCAACGGCCGTCCGGGAGCGCTCAGCAACTCTTCCCATTGGTCGAGGGACTTCACCAAACGACGCGCCTCGGCGACCTGGCCCACGGTCGCGGCGTTATAGGAGGCCTGAGCGAGAGCGGAGAGGGAGAAGCTCGCCTTGCCCTGGGCAAATGACAGCACGGCCTTGGTCACGGCGGCGGCCGCCGCCGCAGGCAAAGTCTCCTGGGCGACCTTGATGGCCGAGCGATAAAGCAAAGGAGCGTCGGCCGGCGCCGAGTTGTTCGCGACGCCGACAAGCCCCGCGACTTTCTCGCGGGCGCTGGAAAATTTTCCAGCCACGCCTGTGCCCCCGCCGACATCGCCGGGGCGCATCGAGGAATCGTAGGCGCGATCAAGGACCCGGCGCACGGACACGCTGTCGCTGCCCGCGTCCTCCGCCTTTTGACCCTGCGCGATCTCTTTGGCCGTCGTGTCGAGCACGGACGAAGCGGTCGGGGTCTTCTCGCCGCGAACGCCGGTTTGATTGGCATCGGACGCCTTAACGGGCATTTTTAAAGAGCCGCCGGTCGTAGGCACGCCGGTCTGCGCCGCGGGCTTCGTCTTCTGAACGGCCGGCTGGTTTTTCGGCGACCCTGCCGGAACGACCGTCTTGATCGGGAGCGCCGCGCCGGGAACCTGCATTGTCGGATTCACGGCCTCAGAGATGACCGTGCCGGGAGTCGGGGCCGGCGCGACCATACCGCCACCGGTTGGGCTTTGGAGTCCGAGTCCCGTCGCATTCGCGCCGCCGAGCGTGGAGGGAGACTGAGCGCCGGCATTACCGTTGACCGCCGGGGTACCCGTGTTGCCCGTACCGCTCGGAGTCTCTCCAACTCGAGTGACCTGCGCGGAAGCAAGCATGGACACGAAAACGGCGCACGGCGCGAGCCGAATCAGGGCATTGCGCATGGTCGGGGGTTCTCCTACCTCTATTATAGCGATTATGCGACGGATTCGCTTCGCGCGCCTGGGCCTTATGGCCCATCCTTATACTATCATACCCCGCGTTCCGTCCGAATGCCAGGGTCTCCATGCGCGCCAGACACGCCATTATCGCGACGATTTTCGCCTTCGCCCTGATCGGGCTTGAGGGCCTGCGGTCTTGGCGCACTCCGGCCCCGTCGCGCCTGCGCTCCGAAGCCGAACCTGCCCGCATCGAGGTGCGACGGCCACGCGAAGATTTGATTCTCAGCCGAGACGCGGGGGGGCCCTGGGTGATCGCGCGCCAGGATGACATCGCGGACGCCGAGGCGGTGGAGCTCCTGCTCAAAGGGTTGCGCGAGCTCGCTTTCGGCCCGCCGATCGCCAAGGCCGGAGCCGCGCTCGCCAGCGGACTCGGGCCCGCCGATTCCGCGCGTGTGCGCGTGCTCGACTCGGCTGGGCAGCCCTTGTTTGATGGCCTGTTCGGCCGCCGCCTGTTTGGTCAGTCGTCCTATTTCCACGCCTTCGACCAGGATGTGGTTCGCCTCGCGACCGGAGTGGATCCCGAGCTCTTGCTCCGCTCAAGCGCCCAGTGGCGCGAGCCGCGACTGCTTCCCGGCGGCTGCGCCGCCGGCATCGAAATAATAACCGGAAAAAACCGGAGGCTGGTCACCAATGAGTCCGCGGCACGCGGCCTCTGCGCTCTGCGCGCCTCGCACTGGGCCACCGGCACACCCGAGGGCCTGGCCGGCTTCGACCGTCCGCTCCTGCGCGCCCGCACCCCGGAGGGCAGGGGCTTTACGGTCGGAGAGCGCCGCGGCGAAGAGCGCCTCGTGCGCGTAGACGGCCGGTCCGCGCTGCTTCGAATTCCCGCCGCGGCCATCGAAGCGATGGCGGCCGATTTGGTAGGCTCCGCCCCATGATCAGAGCCCTCGTCACAGGCGCCACATCCGGCCTCGGCCGCGAAGTCGCCGTCCAGCTCGCCCGGCGCGGTTGGCGCGTCGCGGTCAGCGGCCGCCGCCGCGAGCAGTTGGACGAAACCGCGCGCCTGGTCAAAGAAGCGGGGGGAACGCCGCTGGTGCTCTGCGGGTCCGTCACCGAGCCCGCTGAGGTGAAAGCGCACTACGCGGCTGTCAAAGCCGCGTGGGGTGGGCTCGATTACGCCTTACTCAACGCCGGCGTCGGAGACATGATGGACGCCAAAGAGTTCAAGGCCGAGACCGTGAAGTGGACCTTCGAGGCGAACGTCTTCGGCGTCTGCTACTGGATGGAAGAGATGATCCCGGACATGCTCGCGCAGAAGTCCGGCGTGATCGCGGGCGTCGCCTCGCTCGCCGGCTTTCGCGGCCTGCCCAAATCCGGTCCCTATTCCGCGAGCAAGGCCGCGCTGATCACCTTGCTCGAGTCCACGCGCGTAGACCTTCGCGGCACCGGCGTCGATGTGGTGACCGTATGTCCCGGCTTCGTGCGCTCCGAGATGACCGATCGCAACGAGCTCGGGAGCATGCCCTTTCTCATGGGGACGGCCGACGGGGTCGCCGCGATGCTCTCGGGCATCGACGCCAAACGCCGCGTCGTGCATTTCCCCTGGCCGCTCTCTTATCCGATGAAATACCTCGTGCCCGCCATCCCCGATTTCCTCTACGAGTTCATCGCCGAAAAATTCGCCCACACGCGCAAGAAGAAGCCCTCCGCGCGATGAAGATTTTCATCACCGGCGCCACCGGCTATATCGGACGGGCGGTCTCAGAAGCCCTGCGCCGCCGCGGCCACCGCGTCGCGGGGCTCACGCGTTCCAAGGACAAGGCCCGCGGCCTCGAAGCCCGCGAGATCGAGGCGGTGATCGGCGACATGCGCGACGCGTCCGCATGGAAGGGCGCCGACCTCCTAATCCACTGCGCCGTCGAGTACGGCACG
>JAYTSX010000283.1:0-4099 GCA_043745445.1 Elusimicrobiota bacterium | reverse complement strand
AGCCACCCGGTCGAGGATCTTTTCTTCGTCGGCGGTCAGCCGTAGAGTGATAGTCACTGTCTTGTTCATTCGTATTACATAGTGTAATACGAAATCCCCTTACCGTCAAGCCCCGCCCCGCGACTTGCCGCGCAGGCGCTGAAGATGCCGCGCCAGCAGCACCCGCTGCGCCTCGTCGCGCGACTCTTCCGACGCCTCCGTCTCCGCCTGCCGCTTCATGCGCGCCAGCAACCGGCGCGTCTCCCGTCCCGTTTCCTCGTTTCTCATCGTTGCGTCCTCCCGGGGTGCCTGCACCCCACACATCAGACGATTGACCCCCCAAAAAAGTTGCATGCCTCAGGCCTCGACAGAAACGCCCGAACCCGGTATGCTTCCCGGGTGAGACAATTCCTCGTCGTGATGGCGGCGCTCTTTCTCGTTATACCGGCCTCGGCCCGCAAACCCATGGTCAAAGATCTCCTGACGGCATTTGACGCCGCCAAAACCGATGAGCGCATCCGCCTCGCCGCCACCCTCGGCCGCCGCAAAGAGAAAAAAACCACCGACGCCTTGATACTCGCCTTCGACATCAAGCGCGGCAACCCGCGCGAGAGTGCGGCCTATGTCGAGGCCCTCGGCATGGCTGGCGACCCGCGCGCCGTCGCCCCGCTCGCCGCCGCCTGGGACTACCTCCGCTCCATGATCCTCCAAATGGGGGAGCTGCCCGGCCACCTTCAGGTCCTGCGATGGAAAATTCTTGACGCCCTGTCCCGCCTCGGCGGCGATCAGGCCGTGCGTATCCTCTCTGAATCCCTCAACGACCCCGATTTGCGCGTCGTGGAAGAAGCCGTGCGCGGCCTGGGCCGCCTCCAGACCAAGGACGCCGTCCCCGCCATGCAGCAGCTCGCCTCCGGCGCGCAGGGCAACCTCCTTCAGGCGATCTTCGAGGCGCTGGGCGACATCGGAGACAAACGCGCGATTTCCACATTGGAACAGGCGGTTAATAACCCCGATAAATTTATCGAAGTCGAGGCCTCCTACGGCCTGGCCAAGCTCGGCAAGAAGGACGCCGTCGTCCGTCTCGAAAAATTTCTAGTGGGCGACCCCGGCGAAGACAAGGTCGGTCTCTTCGCCGCCTACTACCTCGTCAAGCTCGACAAGGACGCCGGCCTCAAGCACCTTGAAGCCTTGATGAAGCGCCCCGACAGCCCGCTCGCCCCGCTCGCCGCCGAGACTTTGGGCAAAGCCGAGAATCCCCGCGGCGTCCTCGTCCTCGTCGAGGCCATGAAAGCCCCGGATCCCGCCGTGCGCCTCTTCGTCGCCCGTTCCCTCACCCGCCTGGGCGGGGGCCGCTCCGTCACCGCGCTTAAGAAAATGCGCGGCGACAGCAACCCCGGCGTGCGCAGCGCCGCCATCAACGGCCTCTCCGAGCTCGGCGAGAACGACTAAGGCGTCCCTCTCGGGGAGGCAACGGCGAAAAAACAGATCCGAATGCCGTAAACCGCGAGGATCGCGTCTGAAGTCGCAATTTGCGAACTTAGAACCGCCCAAGGATTTGTATCCTAGTCCCATGATCATCCTCCTCCTCTCCCTGCTCCTCGCCGCCCCTGCCTCCGCCCTGACCGTCGGCCCGACGATCAAGGACGCGCAGGCCTTCATGGACAAGACCGAAGCCACGCTCGAGGTTCTCGGCCGCCGCTCCTCCTTCTCCTCCTGGGCGCAGCAGACCGACATTAACTACACCACCGAGTGGCTCGCCGCCGACGCCGACAACGCCTACTCCGCGAAGGCCGCCGAACTCGCGCACGAAGCGCGCAAGTACGACGCGCTGAAGCTCCCCACGGACCTCGCGCGTAAGTTCCTGGCGCTGAAGCTCACGGTCAACTCGCCGGCGCCGCCCGACCTCAAAGAACAGAAAGAGCTCTCCGACATCAAGGTCTGGCTCGAGGGCACCTACGGCAAGGGCAAGTATTGCCCGACTCCGGACAAGTGCAAGACCCTCAACGACCTCGAAGACATCCTGCGCGACTCCCGCGACCCCAAAGAGCTGCTCGACGCGTGGCAGGGCTGGCGCACGATTTCGCCGATCATGCGCCCGAAGTATGAGCGCTTCGCCGAGCTCTCCAACAAGGGCTCCCGCGACCTCGGCTTCAAAGACACCGCCGACCTCTGGCGCTCCGGCTACGACATGACGCCTGAGCAATTCTCCGCCGAGCTCGACCGCGTCCAGGCGCAGCTCAAACCCCTCTATGACTCCCTCCACGCCTATGTTCGTCGCCGACTCCAGGATAAATACGGGAAAGGGATCATCGGCGACGACGGCTTAATACCGCAGCAGCTCACCGGCAACATGTGGGGCCAGTCCTGGGAGAACATCTACGACATCGTGGCTCCTCCGAAGACGAAGCCCGCCTACGACCTGACGGAGCAGCTCAAGAAGAACAAGTACGACGACCAGAAGATGGTCAAGACCGGCGAGGCCTTCTTCACCTCCTTAGGCTTCCCGCCGCTTCCGGCCACTTTCTGGGAGCGCTCCCTCTTCAAGAAGCCCGCGGATCGCGAGGTCGTCTGCCACGCCTCGGCGTGGGATGTGGAGAACTCTCAAGATCTTCGTATTAAAATGTGCATCAAGATCAACGCCGAGGACTTCGTCACCATCCACCACGAGCTCGGCCACAATTTTTACCAGCGCGCGTACGAAAAACAGCCGTACTTCTTCCGCGGCTCCGCCAACGACGGCTTCCACGAGGCTCTGGGCGACACCATCGCGTTGTCCGTGACGCCGGAGTACCTGAAGACCGTCGGCCTCATCGACACCGTCCCCGGACCGGAGGGGGACATTGACCTTCTACTGCAGAAGGCGCTCGAGAAAGTCGCGTTCCAGCCGTTCGGCCTCCTCGTCGACAAGTGGCGCTGGGATGTTTTCACGGGCAAGACCAAACCCGAGGACTACAACAAGGCGTGGTGGGCGCTGGTCCGCAAGTACCAGGGCCTGAAGCCCGGCAACGAGCGCACCGAGAAGGACTTCGACCCGGGTGCTAAGTACCACATCCCGGGCAACACGCCTTACGCTCGCTACTTCCTGGCCAATGTGTACCAGTTCCAGTTCTACCGCGCCCTCTGCAAGCAGCATGGCCATACGGGCCCTCTGCACCGCTGCTCGTACTACGGCGACAAGGCCGCCGGCAAGAGCCTCAACGACATGATGGCGATGGGTGCTTCCAAGCCGTGGCCCGACGCGCTCGAGGCGATGACGGGGCAGCGTCAGCTGGACGCGACGGCCATCCTCGAGTACTTCGCGCCGCTCAAAGTCTGGCTCGACGAGCAGAACAAGGGGCAGACGGTCGGGTGGAAGGCGGAGTAATGGAGCTGGCCGAGATCCGCGTCGGCGATGTGATCTGGAACACCGATACCGGGCATACGGGGTGGGTGTCGTCGCTCGTGGGGCCGAAGATGACCTTGCTGGACCCGACGGGGGAAGAGACGCCGTTCTACTTCGTGGCCGGCTTGTGGGAGAAGCTGCACGATAAGGCGGCGGCGGAGTTTGTCGCGCTGCTGCAGAAGTAAGCCGATTGAGGGAGAGGTGGCCGAGCGGTTTAAGGCACCAGTCTTGAAAACTGGCGACGTGTAACAGCGTCCGTGGGTTCGAATCCCACCCTCTCCGATTTTAATATATTCTTAATTCATGGACCTGGCAAGCGAGCTCAATATCTCGCCCGCCGAGGTCAGCATGGCGCTCGAGCGCCGCGGGGTCGCCGCCGTGGGCTTCCGCAGGCGGCCTTAGAGGGGGCGCAGCTGTATTTCGAGCCGGCTGTGAAGGGCCTTGGCGAGCTTCAATAAAGTGGCCACGGTCAGGTTGTGCGTGCCCCGTTCGATGCGGGATATGTTCGACTGCTTCGTCTGCATCTTCCTGGCCAGCTCCGCCTGGGTCATGCCCGCTCTCCCGCGCGCCTCCGCGACGGCGATCGCCAGGCGGACCTCGGCGTCGGCTTCCCCGTAGGCCTTCGCGAACTCCGGGTCCTTGAGCCGCTCCTTCAAATCGTCCCGAAACAGCGCCTTCTTGACCGCGCTCTTGCCTTTCATGCTTGCGCCCTCCGGAGCCAGTCGCTCATGTATCTTT
>JAYTSX010000282.1:0-4102 GCA_043745445.1 Elusimicrobiota bacterium | reverse complement strand
CAGCAGGACAGCGAGACGGCGACCGCTCACCATGATTCGAGTATTGTGGCATAGGACGGAAACGACCGACAAGACGAATCAATATTTGGGAGAATCGCATTATGAATTCGCGGTCGTCGATGAAGAAACCGTCCTGGTCCGACGCTCAGGCCATGTCGTTTGTATTTATCGCTTCGCTGCTTTTGAATCTGTCGATCCGATCTGTTTTTTACAACTTCGACGGCGTCGCGTGCGCCATTGCCGTCGAATTATCCGACTTCAAGCATTTGGTTCATGGTAATCATTTGGCCTATGGAGTCGTCGCATGGTGCTTTGACCGAATGTGGCGCATTTTCGGTTATCAAGGGCAGGCATTACTCGCGCTCCAAACCCTCGATTCAATCCTCGGCGCCGCAGGCGCCGCCATCTTCGCTTCTCTCCTACGCCGCCAGGGGCGCGGCGAGCGTGAAGCCGTCCTTGGTGCCGCCGCGCTCACGGTCTCCCACGCCTGGTGGTTTTGGAGCATTGAGGCACAGGTCTATATGTTAGGCGCATTATTCGCGGCCCTGGCTGCACGCGAAGCCCTCTCAGACAAACCGCGCCCGTCCCGCGTCGGGTTGTGGCACGCGGGCGCGATATTGGGCCACGTCGGCCATCTCATGGCCCTTCCGGCTTTTGTTTATATTCTCCAAAAGAAAAACAAAAGTGAAATCCGTCCCTATTTGTCTTCTCTATTCGTTGCCGTCGCCGTTCCCTATCTCTGTGCCGGCCTTTTTGCCGTTAAACCATCGTCTTTCATCGAACTCAAATTATGGTTGTTAGGCTCCGCCGCCCTCACCACCGACCGCTCCTTCTCCTGGCACTCCGTCCCCCTCCTCCCCGCCCTCCACCACTGGTCGCGCATGTCCTTCCGCATCTTCACCGAGTTCCTCGGCCAGCGCGGCTTCGCCTGGTCCCTCGGCGTCATCCTCGCCGTTCTCCCGGTCCTCGCCGCGACACGCGCGGCCCTCGAAAAAAGCCGCGAGGCTCTCTTCTGGCTTCTCTGGCTCGCCGGCTACGCCCTGCTCTTCATCGCCTGGGAGCCCCAAACGATCGTCTACCGCGTCACCGACCTCCTCGCGCTCTGGGCCTTGGCGACCTTGGGCCTTCAGACCATGTCCTCGCGCCTGCGTCTCGCCGCGCTCGGCGCCTGGATCGTCGCGGCCTTCGCCTTCAACCTCGTCACCGTCGTGCGCCCGGCGTCCCTGTTCGAGAATAATCCCGATCTCGTCGAAGCCGAATGGACGAAGACGAGTTCCCCGCCCGATGCCTGGGTCCTCGTCAACGGCCGCGGCGCGGTGTTCATCCCCTACTTCGCCGGCCGCCGTCCCGTGAACCTACGCTACCTCACGGAAGAGGCCGCGCTGCGCGCGCGCCTCGACGCCCTGACCCAAGCCGGCCAGGCCGTGTATGTCAGCGGCCGGACCCTCGAGGAAGAAGGCCTGCACGCCAAGCTCGAACGCTACGGTCTCAAGCCCGTCGCCGAAGCCGGCCCGCTGAGCCTATTCCGCGTGGGCCGCGCGAAATAGACGCAACTTTTTGGGGGTCTCAATCGTCTAGTAGTATGGCGACAATGGGCCTTGACTCGGACGTATTCTCATATTATCCTAATCTATGAATATAGGAGATTATATGAGCAAACTCGTCGCCATTTCCCCCATCGGGAAGAACGGCCAAACAGTCGTCCCCGCCAAGATACGCCGCCTCTTCAAGCTCGAACCGGGAAGCGGCATGGTTGGCTTCTATCTCAATGCCGGGCACATCGAGCTGGCTCCTATCTCGGTGGTGAGAGAAAACTCGGCGTATACTGAAGCCGAGCTCGATAAGGTCGAGAAGATTGGCCGAGCCCGCGGTGGCAAATCCTTCAAGAACGGCCGCTCCGCCAAAGCGCACTTAAAGACACTGTAGAACGATGCGCGTCTCTTTCGCCCCGGCGTTTCTCAAGCAGCTGACAAAGCTTGACCCCAAGGTGAAGGAAAGCACGAAAGAGACGACCGAAAAGATCATCGATTTTTACGAGTTTCTGGCCAAGGCGGCGGGTCTCGGCGTGAAGCGGCTGCGTGGGGATATTTGGGAAGCCCGCGCGGGCCTGAAGATGCGAGTCCTCTATTTACTCAACGAGGGCGGCCTGAGATTCGTCCTCGCGGGAACTCACGATGATGTGAGAAAATTCCTATCGAGAGTCTAAGCTTGCCTGAAATCAAATCCTCGCGCCAAGGTCATTTCGTATAATAATCCCGCTTTCAGACCATAGGAGACTCATTCAAATGACCATCAACATCGAACAACTGCTCGGCGCGGACGCGAAGCTCCTCGAGCACAAGTGTGTCGGCATTCCCAAGGAATCCATCCACGCTCCCGGCCCCGACTCCGTCGACCGCCTGTTCGGCGGCTCCGATCGCTCGATCCCGGTCCTGCGCAACCTGCAGTCCCTGTACAACAACGGCCGCCTCGCCGGCACCGGCTATGTCTCGATCCTTCCCGTCGACCAGGGCATCGAGCATTCGGCTGCCGCCTCATTTGCTCCTAACCCGATCTACTTCGACTCGGAGAACATCATCAAGCTCGCGATCGAAGGCGGCGCCAACGGCGTGGCCTCCACGCTCGGCGTGCTGGGCTCGGTCGCCCGCAAGTACGCGCACAAGATTCCGTTCATCTTGAAGTTCAACCATAGCGAGCTCCTGAGCTACCCGAACACCTTCGACCAGACGATGTACGGCAGCATGAAGCAGGCCCGCGACATGGGCTGCGCCGCCGTCGGCGCTACGGTGTACTTCGGCTCGGCCGAGTCCCGCCGCCAGATCTGGGAAGTGTCCCAGGCGTTTGACCAGGCCCACCAGCTCGGCATGGCCACGATCCTGTGGTGCTATGTCCGCAACAACGCGTTCAAGACTCCGGAGAAGGACTACCATGTGTCGGCCGACCTCACCGGGCAGGCCAATCACCTCGGCGTCACCATCCAGGCGGACATCATCAAGCAGAAGCTCCCGGAGAACAACGGCGGCTACAACGCGATCAAGGGCTTCGGCAAGACGAGCAAGCTCGTGTACGAGAAGCTCACGACCGACAACCCCATCGATCTTACTCGCTGGCAGGTCGCGAACTGCTACATGGGCCGCGCGGGCCTGATCAACTCGGGCGGCGCCTCTTCCGGCGCCGGCGACCTGGCCGAGGCCGTGAAGACCGCCGTTATTAATAAGCGCGCCGGCGGCATGGGCCTCATCTCCGGACGCAAGGCGTTCCAGCGCCCGATGAAGGAAGGGATTGGCATCCTTAACGCGATTCAGGATGTGTATCTCGACAAGAAGGTCACGATCGCTTAAGCGTCCGGACAAAGAAAAAAGCCGGCGGGGATTCTCCCCCGCCGGCTTTTTTCTTTGAGTCAGCGCGGCTTGGCCTTGGCGGCCTCAGCCCGGTCTTTGTCCTTCTCGGCCCGCTCCTGCTTCGGCGTTTCGACTTTATCAATGACGATCAAGCCGCTCGTTGAGTCGACCTGGATCTCCCGGATCACGGCGCCCGTGCTCAGGTCGAAGGACCAGACGCGCTTGCCGCCTTCATCCTCGAGCTCGGAGCTGATGATCTTGGCCCCGGGAACGCGCACGAGCGCGATTTTCTTCGCCCGCCCTTTCGAGATCTTCGGCGGCGCGCCGGCTGCGGATGCGCCGACGGCCAGCGCCAAGACCGCCAGTGCCAGCTTCACTTGGCCGCCGCCGCGGCGAGAGCCGCACGCTTGAGCTGGAAGGCGTCGAACCAGGCGTAGATCTGCTTCACCGCCTCGGCCTGGGTGATCTTGCCGTCGCGCATTTGAAGGTAAAGGTCGAGCTCGAGCTTGTCCTTTCCCGTAGGGCCCTGGTTGTCGGCGTTGGGCTCGGGCCACAGGTTGTCGACCGAGCTGTCGCCGCCGATGGCGAGCGGGATCAGATGGTCGAACTCATAGTTGTGCCAGTCGGCCTGCGCGATGCCGTAATGCGCGCCGACCTGCTGCTTCATCGCCTGAGTGACGTTTCGCTGGCAGTAAGCGATGTGCTCGGCGTAGCGGTACTCTTTGAAGTTGGGATCTGTCGGCGTGCACAGAGCGCCGGGG
>JAYTSX010000281.1:0-15636 GCA_043745445.1 Elusimicrobiota bacterium | reverse complement strand
CTCCCAGGGCGCGATTTCTTTCGGCTCAAAACCATGGCGGCGGTTGATTACGCGAACGGTCTCCAGAATCTCCGGACGGAACGCGATGGTTTTCGCGTTCGCGCCCGCCAGGGACAGGTTGCTTGCGTGGAGGCGGCGCTCGAAGACGGGCACCGGCAGGATGGGGATGCCGGTCGTCTTCAGAAAGCGAAAATGGAAGTCGCAGTCCGGCGCGACCGGAAGCGTCTCATCGTAAAAGCCGATTCGGTCGAATACCTCGCGGCGATAAAGATATAAGGAACAGGACACCGGGAAAAAATTTCCCGCACGATAATACGCGTCGGTCAGACGGAACGGGACGGCATGCTTCACCGACATCCGGGAAAAAACCTCGGCGACCGGCTCACCGCGCTCGTCGATCAGGCGCGACGGCAAGCCACCGACGGCGCTTTCCGCGGGATGGGCCGACAGAAACTCGAGGCGGGCCGACAGCGCGCCGGGAACGAGCCGGTCGTCCGCGTCCAGAAAAGTGATGTACGCAGCGGCGCTGGCCTTTACGCCGGCGTTGCGCGCAGCGGCCTCGCCCTTACGGGTCTGCCGCACGATCCGCACGCCCAGACCCGCCAGAGTCGCCATGCTCCCATCGGTGGAGCCGTCGTCCACCACCACAATCTCAAGCCCCGGCAAGCGCTGCGCGAGCAGGCTGTCCACCGCCTGCTTCAGGTGCGCGCCGGCGTTGTATGAGGGGATGACGACGGAAAGGACGGCCATGCCGTATTTTAGCAAAACCCGGGGCGGGACCTTCGCCCCGTCTTGGGGGCCATTGGGCTCATGCCGGTACGCGGTCCGCGCGGTACAATGACGGCATCATGAGATTATCCATCCTTCTGGCCGCGCTGGCCGCCTCCCCTTCTTTTGCCGCCAGCCCCCTCGCGCGCGAGGCCCGCCTCACCGTGTCTGGAGAATCCGTCATGGTTGGGGTCGTGGACAAGGCGGCGCAGCGGCGCCTGGAGTGCGCGCCCTCGACGGCCCAGCACACGATCATCCGCTGCAAGATCCCTGCCGTCGCCGTCTCCTTCGCGAGTTGCTTGGGCCGGCGCGTCGAGGGGGCGACCCTCAATGTTCACTTCCAGGGTCAACCAATCAACATGTCCGTCGAGTTCTCCGCCGGCACGAGCGTCGAGAACCTCCTGAGCCAGCTGAGGACGGCCTTCGGGCTTGAGCCCAAGATTCAGTACTGGGCCGATGACGCCCATCTGTACGCTTCATACATCTGGGTGGACGGCGAGGCTGAAATCGAGGTGACCAAGACCTTGAAGGGCGACGCAGGCGACGGCAAGGTCCAAATGTATGTCTCGAGCCTGACCGGCGGGCTTCCCCTCAGCCCGGACGACGCTCCGTCGAAGTAAGGCCGGTCGAGCGCGAGGCCGGCCGTGATCGTAAACGATAAACACATGGTCATTTCTCATCTGTTCCCCCTTTGATTCTCATTCTGATCGGCAACAGCGCTTATTGTGCGATTGCAACATACGGCCAATGCATCCGATAGAGAGGCATTGTAACGTTGCTATTCGTTTTTCGTAGGAGAGCGAGTGGGACGAGAACCCCACTCGGCTCTACCTGGACAGGTTCGTCTCCACGCGGTATACTAGCTCCCGATGACCTCCCGAATCAGCCGCGCGCTTCGCGGCTCCTGCGTCGCCATAGCGGTCTTAGTGCTGGCCTCCGGCCCACAGGGCGCCGTTATCGCGCATGACGCCATCCATCTGATCTCGGGTCACGAGCATGAGCACGCGCATGACCGTCACGCTTTCCGCCATTTTCACACCCCGAAGCATGCTCACAAAATCATCGTTCAACCGAGCCAGCCACTCCTGGTCCAAGCCGTTCCTCATGCGGATGAGGCGACGACCGCAGTCGTGACCGTTACTCTCGTTCACGCGGACGAGCCGGAGCCGTTGGCCGAAGACTTGCGCAGGACCCACGATCCGCCGTATCGCGCCCTGCCGTCCGCGTTTCCCCCCGCGCTCGCCGCCGCCCCCCCGGCGGCTTAAGCCGTTCTCCCTGCCGTTCCGGCGCCCCGGCGTCTACCCCGGTCTCTTAATGGAACAATGACATGAAACGATTTTTTCTCCTATTCATCCTTTTTACACCCGCTCTTTCCAGCGCCGAAGACGCGTGCCCCAAAGCCCGCGTGCCGCGCGACATCCTCGACTGCGCGCTTCGCCTCCATCCGGAAATCCGCGCGGCGCAGGCCGCGGTGCTGGCCGCGCAGGAAGGAGTCTCGACCTCAGGCCAGCGCCCAAATCCCGAGATGACCTCGCAGATCGTCCGGGGAGGACCGGCCGACAGCCGTTTCACCTACGGCGAGCTTAACTTCACCCATATCTTCGAGCTGGGCGGAAAGCGGTCCGCGCGGATAGCCAGAGGCCGCGCGAACTTCGAGCAATCCCAAGCGAACCTGCTCGCCGTCCGCGAGGAGGCGTTCACGAGCACTTGGCTCGTCCTGCACAGGCTGCGCCAAATCCGGGACCGGCTCGCCCTACTCGACGAGGCGCTTGGGGTATACGGCCGCGTGGTCAAGCAGTATGCGGACCGACCGGCGCTCTCCCCCGAGTTGACCGTATCCCGCCGCATCTTCGAGCTCGCTCAGTCCGATCTCGCGCTCAAACGCGCGACGCTCGAGATTCAAGCCGACGCGGCAGCGCGCGAGGTTGAACGCGCCATCGGTCGCGCCCTCACGGAGGGAGAGCCACTGCCCGAGAAGCGCCGCGATTGGCCGGAGACTCCTGATAACGCTCACGATCAACCTGCGGAAGGCGGCGCTTTGGCGCGGGCGCAGGCCGGAGTAGAAGAGGCCCGGTCTTTCCAGGACACGGCGCGTTCGCTCGCCTGGCCGGAGTTCCGGGCGGGACCGACTATCGAGAGGCAGACCGGCGCGGGGGGTTTCAGCGCGTACGGCGTGAATTTTGGCCTTGGACTCCCCTTCTATCAGCGAAACGGGGCCGGGCGCCTTCAAGCCGATCGCGACGCGGAACGCGCGAGGCTGACCTTGGCCGCGGTGGACCACGAGCAGCGCGACCTGCGCGAAGGCGCGCTCTACGCCTATCGGCGCAGCGTCGCGGCGTTGGCCGCTTTGCCCGACGCGGCCGCGGTCAACGCCGGACACGACGAAACCGAGCGGCTCTTCGCGCGCGGCGTCGTGGCCGCGCCGCTCCTGCTCGAGGCGCATCGCCAACGCCTCGATCTCGCGGCCAGCCAGGACGAGCGTGAACTCGCGACCGTTGAGAACTACGCGCGTCTCCAGGCGCTGCGCGGCCGTCTGACCGAGGGAGCTCCATGAAAACGACCATCTTGATCCTGTTGCTGTCTACGACATGCCGGCCCGCGCATGGAACCGAATCGACCGAGCCCGCCAAGGCCGTGCTTGAGGCGTCCGAGGAGAAGGGTCTTCGCCTTTCCCCCCTAGCAGAGCGCGCTCTCGGCTTGGCGGTCAAACCGGTTGGCCGTACTCCGTTGGAACTGCCCCTTTCAGCGGTCGTCTACTCGCTGGACACGATCGGCGTCTACCGCCTGCGCGACGGTTTCTACAAGCTGGTGCCGGTGGGCGTCGAAAAGCGAGGCAAGACGGCCAAAGTCTCTTCAGCCGAACTTCGCGCCGGCGACCGCGTCGTCAGCGCGGGCGCGGCCCTATTGCGCGTAGCCGAGATCGAAGCGTTCACCCCCGGGAGCTGATATGATCGACCGCCTGATTCGATTTTCCGTCTATAACCGCTTCGTCGTGCTGGTCTTGTGCGCGCTGTTCGCCGTCGCCGGCTGGCGTAGCTTCCAGACCTTGCCCATCGACGCACTACCGGATGTCACCAATGTCCAGGTCCAGATCAACACTCCGGTCGAAGGACTTTCCCCAGAGGAAACGGAACGCGGTGTGACCTTCCCCATTGAGAACGCGATGCGCGGCATCGCGGGCGTGATCCAGGTGCGCTCCTTGACGCGCTTTAACCTCTCGCAAGTCACGGTCGTCTTCGACGACGACATGGAGATTTACAAGGCGCGCCAGCGCGTCAGCGAGCGGCTTCAATCTCTGACGGGCTCGCTTCCGAACGGCGCCCGGCCGCAGCCCGGCCCAGTCAGCTCCGGGCTCGGCGAGATCTTCCATTATGCCATCGACACGACCGAACAGGCGGAGGGCGCCGCGCGCCAGCTCCAGTTGATGGAGTTGCGCACTTTGCAGGAGTGGCACGTCAAGCAGCGTTTGCTGACGGTCCCCGGCGTCGCCGATGTAAACACGATCGGCGGCTTCGAGAAGCAGTATCACGTCCAGCCCGACTCCGCGAAGATGGCGCGATACGGCCTGCATTTCGACGACCTCGTGGAAGCTCTATCCCGCGTCAATCGGAACGTCGGAGGCGGCTACGTCCAGCAAAGCGGTGAGCAGTTTCTCGTGCAGGCCGTTGGAGTGCTGCGCGACGAAAACGACATCCGGGGCGTGCCGGTCAAGACCCTCGGGAACATGCGCACGCTGACCGTCGGCGATGTCGCCGAGGTCGGCCTCGCGACGGAGCTCCGCTCGGGCGCGGGCCTCGTCCATGGCCACGAGGCCGTAATCGGGACCGTCATGATGCTCGTCGGTGAAAACAGCCGCACCGTCGCGCGTCGCGTGGCGGAACGGATCGATGAGATCGGCAAGGGGCTGCCCCCGGGCTACCGCCTTGAGCCGCTCTACGACCGCTCCGAGCTTGTCAGCTCCACGGTCCGCACCGTCGAGCATAACCTGCTCACGGGCGCCTTCCTCGTCATCGTCGTTCTGTTTTTGCTGATCGGCAATGTTCGCGCGGCGCTGATCACGGCGCTCACGATCCCGCTGTCATTGCTCGGGGCCTTCATCTTCATGAAGAAGCTCGGAGTGTCGGGGAACCTGATGAGCCTCGGCGCGCTCGACTTCGGGATCATCGTCGATGGAGCCGTGATCCTTCTCGACCACTGTGTGCGCGTAATCGACGAGCGGCGCAAGGCGCTTGGCCGGGCCCTTACGGGCCCCGAGCGCCAAGAGGCGGTTTACAAGGCCTCGGTCGAAATCCGAACCGCCGCCGGCTTCGGCGAGCTGATCATCGTCGTGGTCTTCCTACCGATCTTCGCCCTGGTCGGCATCGAGGGCAAGATGTTCCAGCCGATGGCGACGACCTTCATCGTCGCGATCCTTTCGGCGCTCGCGCTGTCGTTCACCATGGTACCCGCGCTCGCGAGCATCCTGCTGTCCGGCGATGCGGCCGACACGGAGCCTCCCGCTATGAGCGCGCTGCACGGCCTCTACGAGCCGATTTTGGCGAAGGCGATGAGTGCTAAGCGCGCGACGCTCACGATCGGCGCCGCGGCGATCGTCCTGGGCGTCGTGCTGTACTCACGCCTGGGCGGTGAGTTCATGCCGCAGCTCGACGAAGGCACGATCCTGATCCAAACCACCCGCCCCGTCAACATCAGCCTCGATCAGTCCCTCATTCTGCAGTCCAAGACCGAGCTGATCGCGGCGGACTTCCCTGAAGTCGCCTACACCTTCTCCAAGCTCGGGACGTCCGAGATCGCCAACGACCCGATGGGCGTCCATCAGGCCGACACCTATGTCATGCTCAAGCCCGAGAAGGAGCGTCCGAAGGTCAACGGCCACCGCCGCTCCAAAGCCGAACTCGCCGCCGCGATGATCGATCGACTCGAGGCGGAGCTTCCCGGCCAGTCGGTTCTCTTGAGCCAACCCATTCAGATGCGTTTTAACGACCTGCTCGAGGGCTCGAAGGCTGATGTGTCGGTCAAGCTCTTCGGCGAGGACATGGACAAGCTCGCATCGCTTACGCGCAAGATGGCCGACGCGATCGGCAAGGTGCGCGGCGCCGAGGAGCTCGAGGTCGAGCTGCGCGGCAAGTCGCCCTTGCTTCGCGTGACGCCCAAAACGGAGATCCTGCGAAAAATGGGCGGATCCAGCCGCGACGTGCTCGACGCGGTCGGCGTGGCGCTCGGCGGCGGCGAGGCGGGCTTCGTCTACGAGGGCGTACGCCGCTTTCCTCTCGTCGTGCGCTTGCCTGAGGCGCGCCGTTCCGATCTCGGAGCTATCCGTTCCTTACCCGTCGGGGTGGGTCCGGACACGACCGTGCCGCTGCGCGACGTGGCCGAGGTGAGCTTCACGCAAGCCTACTCCACGATCCTGCGTGAACAAGGCCAACGCCGGGCCGCCGTGATGATCAATCCGCGCGGCCGCGACACCGAGAGCTTCGTGCTCGAGGCGCAGGCGGCTTCCGCCGCGGCGGTCCCGCTGCCGCCGGGTTATTACACGGAATGGTCGGGGACTTTCCAGAACCTGATTACTGCGCGCAAGCGCCTCATCGTACTGGCTCCTGCGGCGCTCCTGCTCGTACTGCTCATGATCTTCGCGGCGTTTAAGAACCTCGCACAGACCGCGATCGTGTTCCTTTGCGTGCCGATGGCGCTCCTGGGCGGGGTCGTCGGCCTCATGGTCAACGGGCTTCCCTTCAGCATCTCCGCCGGCGTCGGCTTCATCGCGCTGTCAGGTATCGCGGTGCTCAACGGCGTCGTGCTGATGAGCTACATCAACGACCTGCGCCGCCAAGGCCTACGCGGGCTGGAGGTCGCCAAAAAGGCGTCTCTCCTGCGGCTGCGTCCGGTGATGATGACGGCGCTCGTAGACGTGTTCGGCTTCCTACCGATGATGCTGTCGCACGGCATCGGCTCGGAGGTCCAGAAGCCGCTCGCCTCCGTGGTCATCGGCGGCATCGTCTCGTCGACGGCGCTGACCTTGCTTGTCCTGCCGGCCGCATATGTCCTACTCGAAAAGCTCATCGATCGCTTCGAGGCGCGGCCGGAACCTGCCGCGCCATCGAAGCATTAGCGCCTCTTTCTCATATACCATACCTCAGTATGCTATAATGCCGTCATGGCACATACCATTGAAGACAAGCAGGGCCTGCTCAACCGGGTCAGCCGCATCCGTGGCCAGATCGAGGCGATTCATCGCGGCCTCCAAGAAGAAGACGACTGCAACGACATCCTCCAAATGATCGCGGCCAGCCGCGGGGCGATCAACGGGCTGATGCGCGTGATCATCGAGGGCCACATCGAATCGCATGTGGTCGACCCCAAGGAGGCGCCCGGTTCCGAGCGCGCCAAAGCGACCAAGACCTTGATCAAGGTCATGCGCACCTACCTCAAATAGCCTAAGGAGACGATCATGTCCGAGACCAAATCCGCCCACGGCCCGCACGGTGGTCCCTTAGTCGGAACCGACGCCGGCTCCATCGAGCTAAGTGTCTTCGAAACCGGCGTGCCCCCTCGCTTGCGTCTGTACTTCTTCGATCAGAGCGCCCAGCCCATCTCGTTGCCGCAGGACACGCGAATTTCTCTGGAGACCATCCGCCCGGACGGACGATCCCAAACCTTCGCGTTCACGCCCCGGCACGATTACCTCGAGGCAACCGCCGATCTGCCGGAACCGCACGAGTTCGATGTCCGCCTCGAAGTCGACCACCATGGGCACGCCCATTCCTATCGCTCGCGCTTCACGGAAGAAGGCCATTCCCACGGCGGCGGGCATGATCATCACGGCCACGACCACGGCGAGGGCCTCTTCGGCCGCTTGCGCGGCCTTTTCGGGCATTCTCACGATGCCGCGGACAAGATTGATGAGGCGATGGAGTCGCACGAGCTGGGCATCCGCACTCTTAAGGTGACCCTGGTCATCATGGGCGTCACCGCGTTCCTCCAACTGGGGATAGTCCTTTTGTCCGGCTCGGCCGCGCTGCTCGCCGACACGATCCACAACTTCGCCGATGCCCTCACAAGCGTGCCGCTATGGCTGGCGTTCGCCCTGGCGCGCCGAGGCCCGACTCGCCGCCTCACCTACGGTTACGGCAAGCTCGAGGATGTCGCTGGCGTCGTGATCGTCCTCATCATCCTCTCCTCCGCCTGCGTGGCGGCCTACGAGTCCGTGCTGAAGCTCCTTCATCCGGCGCCGATGGAGCACCTACGCCTGGTGACGGCGGCGTCGATCATCGGCTTCATCGGCAACGAGTGGGTCGCGCTCTACCGCATCCGCGTCGGCAAGGAGATCGGGTCCGCCGCATTGGTCGCCGACGGCTATCACGCGCGCGTGGACGGATTCACGAGCCTGGCGGTGCTGCTGGGCGTCGTCGGCACCTGGGCCGGCTATCCGATCGTCGACCCGCTTGTGGGCATCGGCATCACCATCGCCATCCTGCTGATCGTCAAAGACGCAGCTCAGTCCATCTGGCTGCGCCTCATCGACGGTATCGAGCCGGAGATCCTGACGGAGATCGAGAACGCGCCGGTGTCGGTGCCTGGCGTGAACGCGGTACGCGAGACCCGGGCGCGGTGGCTGGGGCATCGCGTCCAGGCGGAGATTGTCATCGATGTCGATCCTGGACTTTCGCTCCGGCAGGCCGATGCCATCGCGCGACAGGTGGAACAGGCCTTGCGCGATCGGGTGCGGTTGCTCGGCGGCGTCGTCGTGCGTGTGGCGCCGGCCGGCGCGACGGACTAACAGGAAGCCAATGAATTATAAAATTGTCATCGCGGCATTCTCGACTCTGTTCTTAGCGGAGATGGGCGACAAGACACAAATCGCCGTCCTCACGATGAGCGCGTCGACCGGCCGTCCCTTTTCCGTCTTCGTCGGAGCGGCCGCGGCCCTCATTACGGTGACGGCCCTGGGCGCGGTCGCCGGGGAATCGCTGGGCCGTGTCATCTCCCCCCAGATTCTCAGCCGTATCGCCGCCGTTTCGTTTATCGCGATCGGCATCTGGATGCTGGTTTCACCGTCAAGCCAAAGCTGAAGACTCCCCGTCCGGTGCCGCGGGTCCGCGAATCCACCGATACGACTGCGCGCCGAGAATAGCGCCCGCCGCGGGAGCGACCCAGTAAAGCCACTGGTGTGCGAAGTTCATCGACACGAGCGCCGGAGCGAACGACCGCGCCGGATTCATCGACGCTCCTGAGATCGGTCCACCGAAGGCCGCCTCGAGCGCGACCATGCCGCCAACGGCGATTCCGGCCATCGTTCCCTCGGACCTGTCGTCGGTCGCCACTCCCATGATCGTGAACATGAGCATGAAACTCATGATGAACTCGAGGGCGAAGCTCTGAAGCGCCGATCCCGCGGGCATCGTGACGCCTAGATTCGTCGCTTGCCCGGCGAAAATCAACCGCAGCGCCAGCGAAGCCGCGACGGCCCCGATCAATTGAGCGACGATGTACGGGAGCAGTTCGCGCGCCTTATGGCGGCCGGCGGAATAAAAACCGATGGTGACGGCCGGATTCATGTGAGCGCCCGACACATGACCGATCGTATAGATCATGGCGAGCACCATGAGCCCGAAAACCAGGCTGATGCCCAGCCCTCCGACCTTGCCGCCCGTCACTTGATCAACGACGACCGCGCCGGTGCCCGCGAAGATGAGGCAAAAAGTGCCGAGCGCCTCGGCAAGCAGCTTACGCACGCGCCGCTTCCGCCTTCACGAACTCCGCAACCGCGTACTTTATTTCGTCACGCACGATTCGCGTCTGCGCCAGCTTCTCCTCCGGCGTGCCCAGGAAGCTCGACGGGTCTTTGAAGCTCCAGTGCATACGCTCCCCAATGACGCCAGGGAAGATCGGACAGCGCTCCGAGCTCGACTCATCGCAGACCGTGACGACATATTGATACAGGCGGCCCTGTTTGTAAAGGTCGAACACGCTCTTGGTCTTAGCCAGAGAAATATCGATGCCGATCTCCTTCAACGACGCGACGACCAATCGATTGAGCTTGCCCGGCTCAAAGCCCGCGCTCTCAACCTCGAAACGCTCGCCGGCGGCCGCGCGGAGCAGAGCCTCGGCCATCTGGCTTCGTCCGGAGTTATGGATGCACACGAACAGGACTCTTATTTTATCCACGACGCCCCCCATATTCGGATATGCAGATATTCTTGGTAAAAAATTATTTACAGCGATCCCTGTTCACTGCGGCTAATGTCCGCACATCTTGCTTGAGGACAGGAGCCTCCTCGAGGCATCCTCCGATGCACTCGATCAGCCGCCGCTGGAACAGGCTCTGTGGTTTGGCCAGGGAATAATGACGCCAGGCGCCTTCTTTGCGGTCGACCACGAGCCCGGCGCGCTTCAGGTAGCCGAGGTGGCGAGACACCTTCGATTGCGGGGCGTCGAGCACGGACATGAGGTCGCAGACGCAAAGCTCGCCTTTGGACAACAGGTGAAGGATGCGCAGCCGAGTCTCATCGGCGAAGGCGCGGAACATCCGGTCAATCTTTAACATATCTGCTTATGCAGATATTAGCATTTAACGGCAGGCGCATCGCCGGATAGGGCGTGCCCGCTGAGGCGGGCTCGCCCACCGCGAATGTCGCGCGGACGCAGCCATGCTGCTTCGCGTGGACATCGCGGGTCGTGAGCCTCTTGTCCGCCGCGCCCTGTTCCTTGAGAACGGCCACGCTCAGAGCGGCTATTTCCTTGTTGAGCGCGTCCTCGTCCGGTGAAAGGCGTTCGCCGAATTCATTTTCAGGTCCTTAAACGGCCTTAAGGCTTCGGTTTCGGGGCTCCGACGCGTTTGCTGGACAGGTGAACGTGCTTAATCTTCCAGCCCTTGTCGGTTTTGCCCAAGACATAAGTCTCGGCGCCGAGCATGACGACCGGCCCGTCCGCGGCGACGATGGTGAAAGTCGCCTCCTGGACGGCATACGCCAGAGTCCCGCCGATCTCGAGCCGGGAGACCACCGGGTTTGCGACCTTGAATTCCTTCCACTCGGCCATCTCAGGGCCGATGTGCTTGTCGCGGTAGTCCGCCCAGCCGTCGTTCTTGTGCGTTCCCTCGAGGATCAGAAGGTCGTCCGCGACGACGGCGGCGAGCTTCTCGACGCTGCGCGCCTCCATGGCGGCCTGATAGTCCGCGAGGACCTTACGGACGGCGCCTTCTTCCGGCGAGGCCGCATAGGCGGCAAGCGCCAAGACGATCATGATGCCCGACAGTACGGCGATCTTTGTTTTCATTCGGTCGCAACCCCCATCGCATGAGTGAACACCAGTTCCCCGCCCTGATAGCCCGTCGCCAATAGCACGCCGCACGCGACGAGCCACGCCGCGAGGAACCAAATCTCGGCCTTGCGGCCGAGGCGCCAGCGCCAGAGAGACAGCGCCGTGAACAGTCCCACAGTCCAGTAGCCGAGGGTCTGGTGCAGGTTCAGCGTCTGCCACGCTGACGGGACATGCGCAGCGGTCTTTGCCGCGAGCAGGCCCAACCCCATCGCCGCCCAGGCCGACAGGGTCCCTGCCCATAGCAACCCCGAGGCCGCCTGGGCCGCCGTCTCATGACGACGGCCCAGGACGCCGGCAACACAGCCCCCGATCAACAGCGCGATCGGGAAATGGACGGCCGCCGGATGCAGCAGGTACAACGGAGGCGGCGTCACCTACTTCGCCTCTTTCCCCGTCAAGACCTTATTGACTACGATCGCCGGCACGCCGCCGCGGTCATAGTGATCGCCCACGATGGTTACCGTCTCGGCGACCTTCTCGCGAGCGTCCTTGTACGGCTTCTTGAGCTTCGGTTTGCCGTGGTTCTCGAGCAGCAGGAAAACCTTGCCGTCCTCCGTGAGGAGACCGATCGGTGCGCCGCCAAGGGCGCATTCCTTCCCGCAAGCCCCGTGCTTGGCCCCTTTGCCTTCATGCGCCGAGTAACAGGCCATATCGACGACCTCGCCTTTGAGCGTCACGGCCTCGCCGCCCTTGCTCTCCACCGTGTCGTGCTTTTCCCCCTCATGCGCGTAAGCGGCCCCGCTCAACGCGAGCGCCAGAACCGCCGCTATGTAACCGGATTTCTTCATCTTCATTTTTTCTTCTCCTCGTCCATCTTCATGCCCTTGGGCATGTTCTTTTCGTCTTCGGCGTCTTCCGTCAGATCCTCGGGCGTCTCCGGCTTGAGTTTCATCCCGCAGATCGGGCACTCACCCGGCATTTCCTGATGCTTAACATGTCCCATGGGGCAGCGGTAGAGAACCTTCGACTCGGACACCGCCTTATCATCCATCTGCATGCCACCGTGCCCGCCCGTCCCGGATTTCTTGGGCTTTTTGCCGGTGATGGACTCAGCCACCGTGCCGGCCGGGTTCCGGTACCAGCCGCCGTCCTTGGGCTCGTGGATTTTCTTGGCGTACTCCTCCTGGCTCGCGAAGCGCGGCATATCGTCGTGGATCTTCACGGTCGTGAACATGCCGCCCATGCCGAGCATCCCGAACGGACCGTCTCCAGCCATCATCGGCAAGGTATTCTCAGGGCCGGGCATGCCCATGTCCATCATCGAGTCCATGCCGGTCTCGCCCATGGCCATGTAGCCGGGCTCAATCTTGCGGATCTTCTTCTCGACGCCGTCCTGGCTGACGCCGAGCATGTTCGGGATCGTGTGCCCCATCGGGTTCATGGGATGGTGCCGTTTGTGGCAGTGCAGGGCCCAATCGCCGGCGGTCGCGGTGAACTCGAAGTCGCGGGTCTGACCGGGGCAGACGACGACGGTCGTCTCCGGAAACTGCGCCGAGGGCGGGATGTCGCCGCCGTCGGTGGCGACCACCTTGAAGGTATGGCCGTGGATGTGGATGGGATGGCAGTCCTGGGCCACATTGCCGATGCGTATGCGCACCCGCTCCCCCGGACGCGCGACCAACGGGGCCGTGCCGGGAAAGGCGCGGCTGTTGAAGGTGAAGATGTTGAAGTCCGTCATGACATTCGGGTTCGGCTTCGAGGTACCCGGCTCAACGAACCACTCGTTCAAAAAGATCGAGTAGTCCCGGTCGATCTTATGGTCGGGCTTGCGTGGATGGATCACGAACATGCCCATCGTGCCTAAGCCCATCTGCACCATCTCGTCGCCGTGGGAGTGGTACATCTGGGTGCCGTGCTGGCGCAAAGTGAACTCATAGGCGAAGGTCTCGCCCGGCTCGATTCCGCGCTGGCTTAGCCCGGACACGCCGTCCATCCCGCTCGGCAGGATCAGCCCGTGCCAATGGACGGCGGTGTTCTCCGGCAGCTTGTTGGTGACGAGGATCCTCACGCGGTCGCCTTCGACGGCCTCGATCGTCGGACCGGGCGTCTGTCCGTTATAGCACCAGGCATTGATCACCATACCCGGGGCGATCTCGTGCTTGCATTGGTCCACTGTCAGGTGGAACACCTTGACGCCGCTCTCAATCTTCCAGGGAAGCGTGGAGCCGTTGGGCGTGAAGACGGGAGTGTAGTCGGCGCCCCAGGCGGCGGGCGCGAGCGCCGCAGCGAGCGCCAGAACAGCGAGTCGAGCTCTTTGAAGGGTCATGCATTTCTCCTTAATGTTGATGCTCATGAGGGGCTTCCGGTTGCGGGGCCGTCTCCGGCGTGTCTTTCGGCTTGGAATCCGGAACGGAGGGCAGCGCCGCGAGTTCAGCCGGAATCTTGCCACCGAGGGCGCGCTCAAGCTCCGACCAAGCCGTCCAATAATCGCGCAACGCGTCGACATACTCGCGCCGCGCGTCAAACTCATCCCGGCGGGTTCGCAGGACATCGTAGACGCCCAACAGCATGAAGTTGTAGTGCTTGAGCGTCTCGGCGGCGACACGCCGGCTCATGGGAATCAGCGCCGTTTTATAGCGCGTCGCGCTTTTGCGCGCGGCGACCAGCGAGCTTCGGGCCAGACGCACCTCGAGGCGGACCTGGTTTTCGAGAGCGGCGACGGTCAAAACGCTGCGGCGCATTTCCGCCTTAAGGCGCGCCGTATTGTTTCGCTGAGTATCAAACAGCGGAACGGAGAACTCGATGGCAGGGCCGATCCCGCGCGCTTCGCCGATTCCCTTTTCGGCGTCGATGCCGACCGCCACGGCGCCGAACACCCCAAGGCGATTAAGGCTCAGCGCTTGCTTTAGGATCGCGGGGTCGCGGCGTGCCGCGTCGAGATCCCAACGCTGACGAAGCGCCGCTTCCTCGAGCTTGGCGAGAGGAGGCTCACCCGCCGGGAGCGCCGGCTCCGTCTCATCCGAAGTCCAAGGCGCCATATCCTGGACGCCCATGAGCGCCGTGAGGCGTTCATGCGATTGCTCCGCCTCGGCTTCCGCCCGCGCGAGGGCCACCCCGGCTTGCTCCCCCGCGGCCCTTTCGCGCGCATGCTCAAGCGCGCTGATGTTTCCCGCGTTGCGTTGGCGGTCGAGAAGCTCGGATGCCGCCTCGAAGCTCTCATAATCCGTTTTGCGCAGCGCGGCCCGCTGCTGGGCCGCCTGGGAGGCGTAAAAAGCCGCCTTGACCTCGGAAGCGAGCGTCAGCACCTCATGACTGATCCGCAGGCGCGCCTGCTCGTACCGGCCGGTCACCAGTTTGCGGCGCAAGGGCAGCACTGCCAAGTCCATGAAATTCATCATCGCCGAGAATTCGTACCCGGTTTGCCCCCCACCCGAGCGGATGCCGTAATGAATACGGGGGTTTTCGATCGTGCCCCCTTGGGCCAGTTCAGCTCGCGCGATGGCGATCTCCTGCGCGCCTTCGCCGAGCGAGGGGTTATTAAGGAGCGCCAGTTCGACGGCCTGATCCGCCGTGAGCGGTCCTTGGGTCAACAGGGCCTGAGTTCGCTCTTTAACGACAAGCTCTCCCCGTTCGACATTCAAGCGGGCCTCCGGCGGCAGGCGTTCACCCGTTGTCTTTTCCACGTCGGCATAAGCTTTTTTTGGCGCGGGCGAAACGCAGCCTGCCAGCGTGAGGGAGCTTAAAGCAGCGAGCGTGTATGGTAATTTCCTCATGTTAGGCTCCTAATTCTCCGTGGGACGATGCGACTCCTTCATGACTGTATAAACACAGAGCCAGCGGAATAGACGCTGGAAGAGATACGAACGACGGGGGTGGGAGCGCGCTAGAGGACGGCGGGAGGCGCGCGAGGGCTGAGGGAGGACAGCGAGACGACTTCCGAGACGATACTCGGCGGATCGTGGTTCAGCGTGGAAGCGCGCAAGCAGCGCGGCATGTCAGCGGGACCGGCGTGAGGCACGATCACGAAGAGAGCCAGCACCGCGTGAGGGGTGATCATCGGCACGGCGGACGGCAGAAGCGCTTCCTCGCCGCCGAGAGTCGTGCAGCACGGAGTTTTGGAATCATGCCCCTTCGACTTGTCTTCTTCGTGGTGGCAGGCGCTCTCATGCTCTTCGACGGCGGCGCTCGCGGGAACGGTGAAAGCGCAGGCGGCGCGGCAGTGCACGGCCGTTAGATAGCCGAGAGCCAGGAAAATGGCGACAAGCTTGCGGGCCTTCATCATCGTGAGTGTAGCGCTATGGTTAGGAATTGTCCAGTGGAACTTGCAACGGTTTAATGGCCAATTTAAATCGGCAGCGCGTTTCCTTACTCTCTCGCGAGGAGCAACGCCCGTGCTTCGCAACCTTGCTTTTACGGGGATTGCCTGTTAAACATATCGGATGCGCCGCATGACTTCCGTCGTCGTCAAGGACAAGGAGGACCCCCTCGATTCGCTCCGATTTTGGGCGGGCAAGACTTCGGCGGAGCGCGTTGACGCGGTCTCCTTCCTTCGCCGTCAATGCTTCGCCGTCATGGGATTTAAGGAGCTTCCAAGCCTGCGTCGCGACA
>JAYTSX010000280.1:0-15746 GCA_043745445.1 Elusimicrobiota bacterium | reverse complement strand
TTTGCGGTGTCATAGCGGGCGCGGTAGGCGCTGTCACGGTCGGAGAGGGTGCGCGGCCCTTTGCGGGTCAGCAGGTCGCGCGCCGCGGCGAGCACGACGGCGCGACGGCGCTCGGGGGTCAGGAGGTCGCCGCCGCGGCTGACGGCGAACAGCATGTTGGGGCGGATGGCGTCGCCGTGAGGATCGCCTTCAACGACATCGCGCAAGGCGCCGCCGGTCTCGCCCCAGGCGCGACGGTTGTCCTCGGTCGTGAACCAGAATTTTTCGTTGAAGGACGCCTTCACTGTGTCGGCCAGGGAGTCTCGCGTGGCACCCGCAGAGGTGTCGCCGAGCCGGCGGTCGACCCCGGCCATGAAGCGGAGGTTCGCGTACCACAGCGCGTTGATCTCGACGGTCTTGCCGTCGCGCGGTGTCACCGGCTTGTCGAGGCCCTCGGGATCGGCGTCCATCCATGTCGCCTGCGCCGGCGTCACGATGAGGCCGTCGGCGTCCATGAAAATTTTATTGTCGCGCCCGTAACGCTCGTAGGACGCGCCCTTTTCATAGCCGGCCATGATTCGGCGCAGAGTCGGCGCCAGCTTGGCGACGAACGCCCAGTCGCCGGTCGCCTCGGCATACGATTTCACCGCCTGCACAAACCACATCGGAGCGTCAGCCGTATTGTACTCGGGCTTCGTTCCATCGCCGATCCGGTTCGGGATGAGGCCGCCCTTTTCGAAGCCGGCGAAACGGCGCAGAACGGATTTAGCGTCCTCGTATCGGCCGGTGCTCAACAAAAGGCCCGGCAACGAGATGAAGGTGTCGCGTCCCCACTCCTCAAGGAACCAGTCCATGCTCGCCGCCCAGATCTGCACCGATTTTCCGTCACGCTTGACGAAGGCGTCGGCCGCCGTGACGAACGCGGCGCGCACCGCCTGCGACGCGTTCCAAATATCGCCGTCCTTGCTCGCCTTCAGCGCGCGCAGCTGCGGACGCGCGTCGAAGCGCGCCCGGGCGGCGTAATCGGCATCTGAGGGCAAGGGAATGCGGTAGCGCCACTGAGACGCGCCCCCGCGCATTTCCTTGACGCCGAACGGATCGCGCCACTCATCGCCGAGCGTGTAGGCGAGAAACTTAGCGCCCGCGCCGGAGGCGGGCTCCCGTCGAGCGGCGAAGTAGCGGCCCAGGAAATCCGAGCTGCGGGGATCGTCATGAGAGCTTATTTTTTTCCAATCGCCGCCGACCGTGACGAAGCCCAGACGCTTGGCGTCCGCGTCCTTGCCCTCGAACGCCTCGGCGAGCGGGAAGGCGCCGCGAGTGGAAAGAACCTTGCCCAGCGCCGAGACATATTCATCGCCGGGCTCGTCGCCGCTCGCGAGCTGGCCGTTGCCGAACTTGTAGGCGAAGTGGAGCGCGTCGGCGCGCGCGCCGTCGAAGCCGAAATCCAGCCAATGCCGGTACGGATCAAGCGCGACCGCGAAGCCTTCTTTGCGCAGGTTCGACCAGCGCCAGAGCGCCAGGTCCTTCCAGTCTTCATGAACGGAGGCATTGATGATGCCCGGGTTGCGCGTGCGCAGGTCGGCAAACAGCTGCGGTCGCTTCCAGACATCGACGCTGTTTTTAGCCCGAAACATGGGGATGTCGAAAAGAACCTTGCCGCCCGCGGCGTGGACCTCGGCCAAAGCGGCCTTCAGCTGGCCCTGGGCCAACCACTGCGACCAACGATAGACGGCCACTCGTTCGGCAAAGCCGGGCGAGTTACGCGCTTCGCTCTGGTCGCGAGCGGTCCAATTCAAAGCCGGCTTGCCGATCAAGGAGGACAGGACCATGAACTCCGCGTATTCATCGAGCCACGCCGCGTTGCCGGCCGCGAAATCGGCGAAGGACCGGACGCGAGGACCTTCGGTTTTCAGAAAACGAAGGTAGGCCTCGCGCGCGACCGCGCCCTCACGCGCGCGCAAAGCGGGGTAGTCCACGCTCTGCGAAGGAGCGGACAAGCGAGCCAGAAGGGCCGGGTCGGAGCGAACCTCATCCACCTCGGACCAGTCGAGCTGATCCTCATTGAGCGCGAACAGGCTCACGGGAGCATACGGGCTTTCATCGAGCGTCGCGAAATGCGGCAGGAGAAGAACGGCATCGACGCCCTGAGGAGCGAGCTCTTCGCGATAATAGCGGCCCAGCTCCGTGTACTTGCCTACTCCCGCGTCATTTTTTTTTTGCGTCCGCAGGGCATAGAACGGAACGGTCACGGCCGTACGCGTCGCGGAGGCGTCTTTCCACCAGGCAGAGCCGTCCGCGGCGGGGCGGACCGCGCGGTCAGTCAGGGACGAGGTGAAGGAATGGAAGGGCGCGAACGCGAGCAGGCCGCTCAGGAGGGAGCGCGCGACCCGCCCTGCGAGGCCGGCGCTCGGGGGAGTGGGCGAAGACGGCGCCGTCAGCGCGCGGGCCGCGTCGGCAAGCGTCTTGGCCTCACGCACGATCGCTTCGAGATCATGCAGGCGCGTGCGCAGGGAGTCGGCGGCGCGATCCGTCGAGTCGAACAGCCCGGCGCCGACCTCATGCTCGCCGTAAGCGGGCATGACCGCGACGGAGCGCTTGACCAGGTCGGTCAGGTACAGGAACCAGCCATCAGGCAATTCACGACCCGACGCGGCCATGCCTTCGGACAGAATCCGCGCGAGCCCGGCCAGCTTCGCCGCGGTGCGCTCGGCCGCGGCGGCCGTACCCAGAATCTTGGCCGGGGCCGGCGCGGGGGTTCCCAGCACGGCGTCCGCGGCCGCGACCGCCGCCAGAGCGATCAGCTCGCCCGGTTTGAGATCATCCACGAGATCGGTCCAGCTGATCCGCGGCGTCTCGGGGGTGCCGCGCGAAGAATAGAACTGCAGGCCGTCCCGGCTGGCGGCGGCGACGACCACGGCCAGCTTGGAATCGCCGGGAGCCGTCACGGAGCCGGCCTTAGGGCCCGCGTTCCCGGCGCCGACCACGACGCCGATGCCGGACGCGACGAGGCGGTCGATCAGCATGGAGAGCGGCGTGCGCCGCGTCACGGGCGCCGCCAAGGTCAACGCGATCACAACCGGTCTCTTGTCAGCCGCGGCCGCGGCGATGCGTTCGAGGGCGTCCATCACGCGAATTTCGGACACGCCGGCGGAGGCGCGCACGCGGACCAAGGAGAGATCGGCGCCCGCAGCCACTTCTCCGGTCTTTTCGCCGTTGCCCAGATCGACCGTCAAACCGCCCGCCTCGGCCGGGGAGTTCGACAGCGGATAAAAAGGGAGCGAGCGGCGAATGGTCCAACCGCGATGCTCCAAGGCGATCGTCAACGCGTAGAGCTTATGCTCGGGGACCGTTAGCCACACCCCGTGCGAGATCGGGAGCATCCCCTTGGTGATCGTTTCAAAACGCATCAACGTGGAAGCATCGAGGACGGTCTCGCCTGACGGAGGCACCGCGAAAAGATCCACCGGACCCATCGCTTCGTCCACGCCGGAGACGCCGGAGCCGGAGGAGTCCATGGGCGAGGTCGGGGCGTCGAGCGGCACGCCCGCGGCGCGTGCGAGAAGCTGAACGAGCTCGCTCAGCGCGCCGGGCTTGCTGATGGCGTCCCGGTTCTTGACGACGAAATCCGTGATAATGGGCTTAAGCGGGTCCGCGCGCAGGCGGGCGACGAAGGTCTTGCTGCGGACCGCGACCGGGAAAATCTTCGCGATCGTGCGGGTCAGCGCGAGGTTTTCCGGTCCGGCCGCGTCGAGCAGGTCCGTCACGACGCGGTCGCTGAGCGACTCGGGCGCGGCATCGGCCAGGTTCGACAACGCCGCCGCGGAGAGATGGCGGATATTCCCGCGTTCGCCGCGGTCCCGCACGCGCGCTGAGAGCGCCTCGGCTTCGACCGAAGTCGCATTGGAACCGATCTGCCCGAGCAACCACGCCGACGAGTACCGCGCGCGCTTGTCGGAATTGGCCATTTCTTTAACGGCACGCGAGATCGCCGAACGATCGCCGTGACGGGCCAGCGCGTAGCCGGCATACACGCCGATGTCCCACGAGGCGTTCGCGGCGGCCTGGCTTAACAGCGCGTCCACGGTGTGCGTCGGGATCTCCGCGAGCGCCAAGAACGCCATCTGACGGACGCGCGCATCAGGGTCGTTGAGCCCGACCTCGGCCAATGCGGCGACGGACGCAGGCGACTTTAAATTCATCAGCACGGAGGCGGCCCGCATGCGCACAAGCCACACGGAGTCTTTCAGCGCTTCGAGCAGAGCCGGCACTTCGAGCTCCCGGGCGGTCGTGAAGCGGCGGACGACTTCGGCCTGCACGATATTGCCGGCGGCCGACCGGTCCGGCGGCTCCTCCGAGGAATCATCCTGCGTGCCCCCCTCCTGCCGCGCCTGGGCCTCGCTCTTGGCGAGCTCGGCCTCGCGGAAGGCGCGGTCTTCCGCATCCTGCACGGCCTTAAGCCGTTCAAGCCAGCTCCACGCGTTGGGCTCGGGGACCGTGGCCGCGCCGGTCAATCGGCGCCACAGGCCCCGCACGCCCGCGCCGAGCGCGCGCGTGCCGGACTCACCGACGAGCGACACCGCGGCCCACGCGTCGACGAACCCCGCGCCCTGGAACCAAAGCGGCACGCCCATATCTTTGGAGGAGCGCATGAGCACCGACTTCACCGCGAACGCCATGTTGTCGGCCACGAAAGGCGTGATCGCCCCGGCCGAGCGCATCGCGAGCTTCACGAGCAAAGCGATCCCGGCCAAGGACGGGTTCGACATTGAAGTCCCGGACATGCCGGTGTGCTTGCCGTCTTCGAGGTCCGAGGCCGAGCGCTGAGCGTCCTTCGACTTGGCCGAATAGACGCCGTCCTTGTACACATTGCTCGAGCCGGGCTCGGTCGTCACATCTCCGCCGATCGCGGTGATCTCAGGCTTGAAGCGAAAGCGCTTGATCGCGTAGCGGCGGTCGATATCGGGGCCCACCGAGCTGTAGAAAGAAATCTCCGGGACGCCGTCGTCCTTGCTCTTGGCGGCCGCGGCGACCGCGATGACCTCGACGCCGGCCGCGGGCTGGCTCAAGGTCCGGTCGAACGGGCCGGAGTTTCCGGCGCTGGCGGTGACGATCGGGTACTCGCCCGCCACATTCTTCTGTTTGGTGAGCTGCGAGAAAAAGTCCGCCAGGTTGTCGGCCGAAGTCCCGCGGCTGCCGAGGCTCAGGCTGATGACATCGACGCCCTTCTTTTGAGCGATGGCGGCCGAACCCATGATTTCGCCGTCGGACGCGCCGGGCTGATCGCGCGAGAACACCTTCGCCATCGTGCCCTTCGCGCCCTTCGCCATGCCGAGAAAGTTTTCGTTGCCGGAGATCGATATGCCGGCGACATGAGTGCCGTGGCCGATCCAATCCTCGGTGCCCTCATCGACCATGTCCACGACATCAAGACGGCCCCCGAAATCGGTGTGCGTCAGGTCCGCGCCCGTGTCGATCCACAGAATCGAACCCGCCGCGCCCGTAATGCCCAACCGCCAAACCGGCTTGACGCCTTGAATTTCGGCGGAGTCCATCAGGTGGGTTTCGAAATTTGATTGCGAGTCGAGAACCTCGGCGTTGGCGCTCACATATTTGCGGATGGCGCTCGCGTTGCGACGCGGCACGGTCACATAGATTTCCTGGCGGCCGACATCCGCGCCGAACACATGGCGCACCCCGACCTCCATCTTGTCAAACAGCTCAAGCTGCTTGCCAAAGCCGGCGTCCTCAAGAGATTTGCGCGCGGTCGCGCGGCCTTCCTCGGTGAACGAGGCGTTGGGGACGGACGCCGTGATGCGTCCTCCTTGGATCGGCCGCAGCCACAGGCCGACGCGCGCCTCCACTTTTCTTAAGATCAGCAGGTGGCCGCCGTCCTCCAGATCCACCCGCGTGACCTTGAACTGGCCCCCGTCGGCGGACTCCCAGTAGCGCAGGAGGCGCTCCCAGGAGACGACGCCGGTGTCGTCCGGGCCGAATGACAGGAAGGCGAAGCCGCGGTCGCGCAGGCCGCCATACAGGCCGTCCATGAGATCCGTCACGCCGACGCCTTTAAGACGCTGCGAGGCGATCTGCCGCCAGAGCTTACGAACCTCGCCTTCAAACGCCTGCATCGCGCGCGGGGAGGTATTTTCGCGCAGGCGCTGGGCCCGGTCGACGAGATCGGTCCACGCGCCGGCCTCGCTCGTTCCGTTGAAAGCGTCCCCGCGAACGACGAGCCGGGTCGCCAGCACATAGAGGCTGTCGAGCTGCTTCAGCACCGACTGCAGGCGCGTGTGCTCCTTGGACGACGGATTGGGCAACGCGCGGGTCGCGCGACCGAGCACAATCGCGCGGAAGCGGGAGAGCCCGGCTTCAGCCAGGGTCTTTTGCGGCTCGTCATTTTTCATCGCTGTGACGCGCGCCGAGCCGTCGGAGAGACCGGCATACAGCTTAGGATCCTCGAGCTCCTTCGAATCAGGATTCAGAACAAGGACTTCGTAAGGCCGGGAGAGGCGAAGGGAGGTTTGGGTCTGGGTCAGAGCGCGCTGAAGCCCGGACACCTTGATCTGCTTGAGGGCGCGCGGACCCTGGAACTCACTCGCGCGGGCGCGAACTTCCGAAATAAACGCCGACAATAGTCCGCGGAAGGCTCCCTGCGGCGGGCCGCGCGGCGCGCTTGACTTCATGTGCGTGAGCTCGTGCAGGAGGACCTGACGCAGGAGCCACGGCGTGGCCGCGAGTTCAGGGCGGACCCATATCTGGCCGCGAGAGGCGAAGGCGAAGGTTAAATCTTTGTAGCGGTTGTCGGGGCGGTACGGCTTGATCAGGGCCGCGGCGTTGCCGTCGAGACGGCCTTCGAGCACCTCGGCGCGCAGGAAGGCGCGAAGTTCGGTGTCGGTGACGCCACGGCCGCGCCACATCGCGCCGAGAAAGATGACGAGGTCGACGGCTGCGTTTAGGACAAACGCGCCTGTAACGACCATGGCGCCGATGGCGGCGAGGGCAAGCATCGTGCCGCCGAGCGACGGTGATGTCTGGGCGGCGGAGAGAGAGTGGGACCCCCAGCGGGCGAATTCGAGGGCTCCCCAGGCAAGTCCCGAGATACCGGCCAGTGCCACAGGAAATAGAACGCCGCGCTTCTCTCCTTCAGGTTTCGTTGGAGGTGCAGGTTCATAACCGTTGACTGGCGCCCCATTCTCGCGGCGCGACAGCGCCGCAAAACGAGGCGTTTGCACGGCCGTCGCGTCGACTTCGGCACCGTCATCCGCCCCCAATCCATTGCCGTTCAAAAGCTTTTCCCCAGTCATACGCTGCGCGAAGTCCTCAGCCGCGGCCGCTCCGAAGGACTCACCCGGGGCGGTGGGCTTCACCGCTTCGAGGGCCGACGGCACGGGGGCGACGAGGAGAACGGGCTTTGCGGCGGAGGTGACGGGAGCGGCCGCCGTAACGGCGGCGGCCGGCGCCGCGACTTGAAGGGCCGCGTTGAGGGACGGCGCTGCGAGTGACGGCGACGGCGAAAGCGACGACAACGGCGTTAAGGGCAACGACAAAACGGATGGAGAACTCAACCCGGCGCCGACCCCCGATGGAACGAGCCCTAATTGCGGGATGACGGAGATGCCGGAGACTTTACCTGAGACCTGCTGGGCGAATACCGAGGCGACGCCGGGGCCCCATGAGGACAGCAGCATCGCCGCGCAGAGCGCGGCGGAAATATAACGGCGTGACGGAAAAAATTTATTTATCATTGCAAGAAAATCATGTCGGGGTGCGCTTGCTCGGGCTTTTTCGGATCTAACGGACGGCGCGCCTTCGGCGCGGGCTCGGGCCTTGTCGTGGACTTCTCCTTCACACTTTTCGGCTCAGACACAGGCCTCTGCGCGTCGTCAACGGCGCTCGGAACCCTTTTCTTGTAAATAATCTTATACCCACGCCCAATCTCGTACGGTAGTGCCACGCCGATCTGCGCAATCCAGCTGCGGTATTGAAGTTGCCCAAGCGCTTTCACCTCGGCGTTAAAGAACGCGCTCCATTTCGGACGCGCGTACTGCACGCCCGCGATCCAGCGTCCCTGGCTTTGCTCGGGATGCTCGCTGCCCTCGCCGACCACATCGGCGATCAAAAAAGTGCGGGAGGTAAGCGTCAGCTTGGAACGCACCGAGCCGGTGGCGTAGTTGTAGCCAAACCCGGCGAATGGCGTCCAGGCGTCGTAGGTTTTGTGGGCGACGGCGGTCAGGGCGAAGCTGTTGAGGTTCCAATCGATCTCGCCGTTGAGCTCGCTGTCGGCTTTGAAGTTGGTATCGACATTGACGTTGAAGTTGCCCTTTAAGCGCGTGCGGCCGCGAACATGGTTGTAGTGCGCGCCAAGCGCGATCTTCGGAAGGTCCTCGCGCCAGAGATCGATGTGCTGACGCACGCCGAAGCCGAAGGAGTTCGTCTGGACTTGGGCGGTCATGGTCGGGGAGATCTTGTAGCCGGGGGGCGTGGTCGCGTCGGCGAAGCGTAAATAAGCGTCCCCCCTCCACGGCAAGCCCATGCGCAAATGCAGAGCCAGGTTGGGGAAGAGGACTGAATTCGGAAAGATGTTGGGGCCGCCTTGGTCATTGAGGGCTGGCACCGTCAGCGTCGGGAATTCGGTCTTATTGAACGGGATGCGCCCGATACCGAGAGACAGGTCCGGCTGAAGCGCCCAGCCTGTCACTTCGCGCGGGGGGTCGAAGGTCGAACCGGCGTTGAAAGCCAGGCCGTTGGCCATTTGATGGCTCAACCAGCCGGTCATGCTGCGGAAGTCCTGGGACAAGCTCGGATTGGCCCGTGCGGGCCCGGCCCAAAGCAGAAAAAGCGAAGCCGCAACGGCGGCCGAGCTGAATTTCAATGCTTAATGACGAGCCGCGCGCGACTGCGGTCGGTGGACCAGTGGTAAGCCTGGAATCCGGGCTTAAAAGTGAGCGTCGTTTTCAGGCGATTCTCACTTGGCATCTTCGCGCGGATGCCGTGTTTACGGCCATTGGGGGAAGCGTTTTTCTTCATTTAGGAACCTCGCAACTTGATGGTAGCAGTCACCCCAAGTCGCGACATGGGCCCGAGGTCCCACCCCCACGGCGACAAATGGCCCACTGTATGGATTCCATGTTAACGACTAAAAGCCTGGCACTTAAGGGCGTAAAAAAGGCGGCGGACCCTTTCGGATCCGCCGCCACCGAGCCCCTGGGATTAGGGATTCTCGTAAACCTTGAGCTTGCCGTCCTTCTGCGTGAGGCCTACGCGGGCGTTGGCAAACATCTTAAACACCGCGATCTTGTTAGAAGGAACATGCTCCTCATCCGCGGGAATCAGGAAAACATGGATCTCGCCGCTCGCTTCGGTCAGGATGAAGGTAAAGGTTTTGGCGGTCTTGTCCACCCGGCCGGCCTTAATGCCGTCGGTGTAAAATACCTTGTAGTTCTGCCCGCCGACCGTAACCGCGGCGCCGGTCGCGCCCACCCCTTCCAGCATCTTCTTGAGGGTAATGCGCACAACATCGTCTTCATTGGCCGTATTCTCGAGGATGATCTCGCTCTTCATCTGGTTGATGACATTCGGGGAAAGGCGAACCTTGTACTTGGCCGTGCCGGCGCCGAACGACTCTTCTTTATCGAGAAGACCCTTCACATTGAAGAACACCGCCTCGGAACCGTCGACGAGGATGGACACATAGGCGTTTGAATCCCGGTCGAAGGCGCCGCTGACCCAAACATCCTTGCCGCCCAAGGTGTACTTAAGGGGGCTCTTCAGCTGCTTATTAAGGAGCGCGGCAAGGTCAATGTCGCCAACCTGGGCGGCGGAGCTTTGCACCGCCTCGCCGCCGAGCTGGGCGAGCACCGCGAGGCTGAAGCCGTTCATTGAGGGCATAATCTGGGCAATCGGCATCTGAACAGTCATTTTGGCCGCGGCGGTGGGCATCGATACGGGAAGGGAGAAGGCGGCGTTCATAAAAGCCTTGTCCGCGCCGAACGACAGCGCCTCGGAACCGGCGAACGCGGGGGACGCAGCGGCAGCGAGCGTCAGAACCAGAAGAGTTTTCGCGTGAGTCATGGAGCCTCCAGAGACCGTCTGAGTGTCAGGCATTAAATTATTCGTTCCGGCCTCTTAGCCGGTGCGGGATTCTAAAACATGGTCCAGGTGAATGCAAGCGCAATCACGGGGAAACTCGGTTAAAAAAAGACCCCTCCGCTTTACGCTTCGTACGGGTGAGCGGGGTCGAGGAAGAGCGGCGCAGGCACCGGGATAAAGGATATTTTTCCGCGGAACTCCGGTGTCCTGAGAGTTGCCGGCAGGCCGGCTCCGCGTTTTTCCTCCTCGACGAGGACAAAGACGCGGTAGCCGCGCGCGAGGAGGCCGCGCACCAGAGCCGCATCCGGCGCGTCGGGGTAAGAAGGCGCGTTGGAATAGTACATCGCCTGCGCCGATTTGAAGTCCCCCACATTCAGGAGGATTTTAGGACCGGGAACTTCGCGGAGCTTGAGCATCACGCTCCGAAACGACGGATAATCGTACAGCTCGTTGCGCGGACAGGTCGAATAATCCGCGCGAAGCCGCTCAACGGCGACGAGGCCCGTCTGCGCGCCCGCCGCGAGCAGGGCCGCAAGAACGATCTCCCGGCGGCGGCCGCGTCGCGCCGCCCACAGCGAAGCGGCGGCGAAACCCGTCAGCAGGCAGGCCGCGGGGACCGCGACGGCGACATAGGCGTACAGCTTGGTCGCGATCAACGAAAAGAAGAGATACGGAATCGTCATCCAGCAGAGCGCGACCGCGAGCCCGGCATCTTTTCGGCGCGACGCCTCACGAGCCGTGTAAAGGAATACGGCGACGAGGACCGCCCAAGCGAGGCCGGCGTTGCCGCCGTACTGCACCGGGAGGATTTTCAGATACCACCACCAGGCATGCGCGTGACCTTCGAGCGCGGTGAAAAGATGGCTGGTCTGGAGCGCCGACTCATGCCGCCACAGGTCCGGCCAACGGCTCAGGCAATACAGCGGCCAGGGAAGGGCCGCGGCGGCGAACGGCACGACGGCGATGGCAAGAAGGCGGGCGCTGGCGCGAACGCCTCTGCGGGACAGCAACAGAGGAAGAGGGGCGGCGAGGCCGAGCAAGGCGACCGCCGACATGCACAGCGTGCCCAGGCCCAACGACAAACCGGCGGCCGCGGCGTAAGCACGACTATTCTTCCGGGCGGCGACGGCGAACAGATAGACCGTCAACGCAATGAAAAACACATTCACGACGTGTGGCGTGTCATCGGGTATCCGACCCGAGACCAGACGGATCATCAAGGGATTGAGCGCGTAAGACGCCGCGGCGAGAATGCCGGCTGAGCTGTTCGCGGCTCCGAACAGTTCAGCGGCAAGAAAAAATATTAACAAAATGGTGAGCGTATCCAAGACGACTGACGGCAAACGGAGGGAGAGCTCATTCTCTCCGAATACTTTGATCGAAGCGGCCATCAGCCACAGCGGCAAGGGCGGCTTGTGCAACCAGATATGGGCCTGCGTCCACACCCGGTCATCAGACGGTAGGACCTTTTCCTCGTACAAGGTCGGCTCAAGCGGATGCTTCGTGAGATTCTTCGCGACCAGCGCATGATAGGCCTCGTCCCATTGGCTGATATAACGATGATTCGCGGCGCGCCAGCGCAGCCCGAAGCCGAAGAGGAGGATGAAGCCAAGCGCGGCGCGATTCACGCTACTGACCGAAGGCGAGACGAAGCGCGAGATACTCGGGGAGCTCCGCCGCGCGGATCTTTTCTTGGACGGCGGCGACATCATAGGGCACACGGAAGATCCGGAAAGTCCCCTTCTCGGAATCATACAGCCCGCAGGAGGCGCGGTTGTCCTGGTCGCGAGGCTGCCCGACCGAGCCCGGGTTCAGCGCGACGGGCGCCATGACGCCGCCGTAGATTCGAGGCAGCGTTTCTTCCTTGTCATCCATGAATCGAAAATCAACCTTCTCCGAATCCCCCTCCGCGTAGCGGAACAGGAGCGGCATGTGGCTGTGTCCGACAAACAACGGCCATTTGTTGACCAGGGGCACATTGTCGCGAAACTGCAGCGGGCTCATCAGGTACTCTTCGGGCGGATTGCGGGGCGTGCCATGCGCCAAGGTGAAATTCGGTGTGTCCAGGCGGGCCGTCAGGCCCTCGAGATAGGTTCGGTTGGCATCGGACAGATGAGTCCGCGTCCACATGACCGCCGCGCGCGCGTATTGATTGAACCACTCCAGGTCGAGCCGGCCGATCACGGCCAGATCATGGTTGCCGCAAATGATCGAAAGATTCTTGAGAGCGCGAATGCGGTCGAGGCAGGCGTCAGGATCGGGCCCGTAGCCCACGAGGTCGCCGCAGCAAATCCAATTGTCCACCCCGAGGTCCTCGAGGTAGCCGAGCACCGCGCTCAGCGCCTCGTAGTTGGAATGGACGTCGGAGAAGACCCCGTAGATCACAAGTCTTCGTTATACCAGACGCCAACGACGGGCGCAAGGGCGCCCGTCGAGATCGAGCCTACGCTTGCGTCGGTCCGGTCTCGGGAAGGGCGAAGGGGCCCTGCTGGGCGACCGTGTGGCTGGTCGCCTCGCGCTCGGTGCCGCCGACCTTCTTACGGAAGTCGACGGAGATGAGCTGGCTGACGCCCTTCTCTTCCATGGTGACGCCGTAGATGACATCGGCCGCTTCCATCGTGCGCTTATTATGGCTTACGATGAGGAACTGCGTCTTATTCTGGAACTCGCGCAGGAGGGCCACGAAGCGCTCGATGTTGGCGTCGTCGAGGGCCGCGTCGGCCTCGTCAAGCATGCAAAACGGGGAGGGCTTGACCATGAAGAACGCGAACAGCAGGGCGATCGCGGTCAAGGTCTTCTCGCCGCCGGACAGCAGCGTGATGCTCTGGAGCTTCTTGCCCGGGGGCTGAGCGACGATGTCCACGCCAGTCTCGAGGATATTCTCGGGGTCGGTCAGGATCAGGTCGGCCTCACCGCCCTCGAACAGGACGCCGTACAGGCGACGGAAATGCTCGCGCACCTCGACGAAGGTCTGGCGGAAGTTCTCGCGGGTCGCGTTGTTGATCTTGGTGATCGCGGCCAGGAGATCATCTTTTGCTTTGAGCAGATCGTTAATCTGGCCGATCAGGAAGCGTTGCTTCTCCGCCAGGGCTTCATACTCCTCGGGCGCGGCCATGTTGATGTTGCCCATGGCGCCGATGCGGCGGCGCAGGAATTCAATCTTCTCGACATCGGCGACGACGCCGGCGAACTTATTCTTCGCCTCTTCGGCGGTAAGCTGCCACTCGTCCCAGAGCCGGGTCTTGAGCAGATCGTACTTGGACTTCAACGCCGAGGCGTGTACCTCGTGCTGATGCAGGTCGGCCTGAGCCTGATCGTGCTGGCCCTGGAGCTGCTTGATCTGCTCTCCGAGGTAGTCGATCTTGGTCTGGAGGTCCTGCAGGTTCTCAAAGACGGACTTCGCGGCGTTCTCATGACCCGCGAGCTCGACCTGAAGAGCCGAAATCTCGACGCGCATGCGCTCCGAGGATTCGAGAGCCTCGACCTTGCGGCGGCCAAGCTCATCGGCCTCGGCGGCGAGACGAGCGATCGAGGCCTCGAGGGAGGCTTTCTCATCGTCAAGACGCTTGAGACCGGAGGAGTACGCCGCGAGCTCCTGCTCGACGCCGCGGACGCGTTCATCCTGACCCTGGAACGCGGCGCGCTTGCCCGACAGCTCTTCGCGGACGGTGGCGAGCGCCTCGGCGGCGTGCGACTCGGACAGGCGGACCTCGGCGACGCGCGCTTCGGCTTCGGCGCGGCGCTCACGGCGCTCGCGGATCAGCTCCTTCGCGATTGAAGCGTCGGCCAGGGCGCGCGCGGACTCTTCCGTGGACAGATCCACATTACGCACATGATTTTCAAGAGACTGCTGGAGCTGGCTGACGCGGCCCTCAAGGCCATGCCGGCGGGCGGCTTCCTGGGCGAGCGCCGCCGAAACGAGCCGGGCGGACTGCAGGGCTTCCGTCAAAGCGGCTTCGTTCCCGGATCGCTCCTCGGCAAGGGTCGTTCCGCGAAGTTCCAGCGTGACGACCTTCTCCTTAATCTCGCTCAGGTCGGCGAGCGTCGGCTGAATTCCGTCCTTGGAAGGCGCTCCGCCGTACACCCAATGTTCGCCGAACAGCTGGCCGCCGAGCTCGTAAGCCTCGGCGAAGAGATGGCGCAGGGCCTTCTCATGGCGCGGGTCGTAAGTCAGGCGCGCGAGCAGAGGCTTGGCCTCGGCGGGGTAAGACTTCTCCGCGGTCTCGGTCAAAGAGGACAGCACGAGAAAGCGGGCTCGGCCCGTGCCCGAGGACTGAAGAAGCTCGACGCCCAACCGGGCGGCGGCCGAATCCTCGACGACGACGGCGAACAGCCGCTCGCCGAGAAGGTCCTCGAGTTCCGGCTTGAAGGCGTCATCCACGCGGAACAGGCTGCGCACGGTGCTGACCACACCGGTGATATTCGCGCCAAGCACGGCCTGAGCGCCGACCCAGTACGGGTTCTGGCCGCCCTGACTCTCAAGGGATTCGACTCTCGCGGTCGTATGGGCGAGCGTGGAATGAAGCGTCACCGTTTCCTCGGCCAGAGCGCTCTGGCGGACGCGCAACTCTTCGGCACGGGCATCGGCGGCCACGCTGGCGACCTGCGCGGCTTCATAGGCGGCTTCGGCCAGCACCGTCTCGGCGCGAGCCTCGTCCAAGCGCCCACGAGCTTCCGACGCGCCCATCTGGTCGCGTTCGAGGCCCTTGAGGGCCGCGCGCGCGCGCACTTCGGCGCGAGAGAATTCGGACTCGGCGCCCGACAGCTCCCGGCCCAACTCGTAAGATTCCTGCTGCTTTGCCTGCGCCTCACGCGCGAGGGCGTCCTTAAGGGATTGGGCTTCGGAGACCGACGCCTCGATAGCGACCAGTTCGGCGCTGGCGGCCTCAGCGCGAGATTTCGCTTCCGCCAATGACGACTCGGCGGTCGCAATGGACGCGGCGACGACGGCGATCTCAGGATCGATCGTGGAGACGCGACCGAGGTCGACCGCCGCTTCCTGGCGGCACGATTCAGAGCGGGCATCCATCCCGGCGACAGACTGTGCGGCGCTCTGCAGGCGCTCCTCGAGCCGGCCCACCGAGGTCTTGACCTCCGCGACCTTCGCGTTCGCCTCGATCAGGCGATTCTGCTCGCCGGTCTTCTCGAGGTTCAGCGCCGCGTGGTTGGCGCCCTCGGCGCCGATCTGCGAGCGGCACAGGCCGAGCGTCTCCTCGACGGGCCCGATGCGCTCCTGCATCGCGGCCAGCTCCGTTTCGATCGTCGTGGTCTGCTCGATGATGTGCGCGGCTTCGATCGCGACCAGCTCTTCTTTATATTTCGCGAACAGCTTGGCACGGCGAGCATCGGCGTCGAGCTTCTTGACCTGCTCCTCGATCAGCACGACGGAGTCCTGCAGGCGGCCCAGGTCCATGTCCACGCGGTCGAGCTTGCGCAGCGCTTCCTCGCGCTTCGAGTTGTACTTCGCGACGCCGGCGGCCTCTTCGAAGAACGCGCGGCGATCCTCGGGCTTGCAGCGGATCATCGCGTCGACGCCGCCCTGGTCGATGACCGCGTAGCCGTCGCCGCCGAGGCCGGTGTCCAGGAACATCTCGCGGATGTCGCGCAGGCGGCACTGGGTCTTATTGAGGAAATACTGGGACTCGCCGGAGCGGAACAGGCGCCGGGTGATCGTCACC
>JAYTSX010000279.1:0-49532 GCA_043745445.1 Elusimicrobiota bacterium | reverse complement strand
GGCAGTTGGTCGCCCGTCACCCCGAGCTGAGCTTCGCTGTGGGTTGCGGCATTCACATGGGCGAGGCGATGTTCGGAAACATCGGCGGATCCGCGCGCCGGGATTTTACCGCCATCGGCGATTGCGTGAATATCGCCTTCCGGCTTGAGTCTCAGTGCAAGACCCTTGAGCGTGCCATCGTGGTGAGCTCGGAGATCAAGGTCACCGCGGGCGACGATTATGCCTTCGAGAACATGGGCCTGCTGAAGCTGAAAGGCAAGACTAACGAAGTGCTCGCCTTCTCCGTCGAAAGAAAGCCGGCTTAGCTCGCGCGCGGGCTTCCACAGTCGGGGCAGAATTTCGAAGACGCCGGGATTTCGGCCTTGCATTTCGGGCATGCGGACGGGGCGGCGACCATGGGCTTGCCGCAGGTGCCGCAGAACTTGCTTCCCGTGGAAGGCGCGGCGCAGTGGGGGCACACCGCCGCCTGCTGGGACTTCATGTCGATCTTGCCAATGAGGTCGGTCCCCTCCACCTTCTTCGCGAACTGCTCGGCGAGCGCGCCTTTGAGGGCGGCCGCCTGAGCCGCGGCGGACTCCTCCGCGAAATCGGGGGCGCAGCTCTTGCACAGCGAGGCTTTCGCGTTCCAGCACACCTCGGGGCACACCCACTTGCCGTCGCGGGTGCACTGTGAGAATTTGGGCTTGATCTCGGCGATCGCGGCCGCGAACGCGTCGTCCCAGTTCTTGCCGCGCATGGCGTCCTTGAGATGCTCGCCGGCGTTGGCCGCCTGGCTCGCGAAGCCGCCGAACAGGCTAGCGGCCGCGCCGAGCAGTCCCGTCGCCAGCCCCATCTTGCTCGCGACATAGCTGGAACGGTAGCCGTTGTGGCAGCCGTCGCAATGGAATTCGAATTGATATCCCTGGGCGTTCGAGTGGTCCGTGTAGTTTTTGGTGAAGGCGATGGGGGCCATGGTGTATGCTCCGAGTTTAGTTCTTAAGGGCCTTGAGGCCGTCTTCGAGAACGGAGAGGGCCTCGGCCAGCTGATCGTCGGTGATGACGAGGGGGAACAGCAGGCGGATGCAGTTCCCGTACGAACCCGCGGTCATGATCACAACGCCGCGCTCGTAGCAGTGCTTCACAAGCGCCTTGGCGAGGTCGGCGTAGGGGTCTTTAGAGGTTCGATCTTTGACGAACTCGAGCGCCAGCATCGGCCCCAACCCGCGAACATCTCCGATAACCGGGTATTTTTCCTTCCAGTCCTGCAAAGTCTTGAGCACAGACCGGCCGAGCGACTGCGAACGAGCGAGGAAGGTTCCGGCCTCCATGAGGTCCAGCACGGCGAGTGCAGCGGCGACTGCGACGGGATTTCCGCCGAAGGTCCCGCCGATGCCGCCCTCACCGGGCGCGTCCATGATGTCCGCCCGCCCGGTGACAGCTGAGATCGGCATGCCGCCGCCGAGCCCCTTTGCCGTGAGGATAAGATCGGGAACAAAACCAAGCTGTTCGGACGCAAAAAGGGTTCCCGTTCGGCCGAAGCCGCATTGGATCTCGTCGGCAATCAGTACCGTTCCATTGGCGGCGCAGAAGGCCGAGAGCAGGGCGAGGAATTCTTTGGGCGCCGGTATGAATCCTCCTTCTCCCAGCACGGGCTCAATAATGACCGCCGCGATCGAATCTCGCCCAACCTTCGCCGCGAGGTCGCTAAATGCGGCGAAGGCGGCTTCGGCACTGACTCCATGATACTCGTAAGGGTACGGCGCCCGATGCACATCGCTGTTAAAGGGGGCGAAGCCGACCTTATACGGCTTCTCTTTCGCCGTCAACGTCATCGCCATGTAGGTTCGTCCATGGAATGCATGTTCAAAGGCGATGACGGACGGTCGGCCCGTAAAAGCGCGGGCGATTTTTATCGAGTTCTCGACCGCCTCGGCTCCGCTGTTCGCCAAAAACGATTTCTTCGCGAACTTCCCCGGGGCGAGGCCGTTGAGCTTTTCGCAGAGCGCGACATACGATTCATAAGGAGTCACATTGAAGCTGCCGTGCAGGAGCTTGTCCGCCTGCGCCTTGATGGCCTTCACGAGCGCCTCCGGCGTGTGACCGGTATTCACCACGCCGATTCCCGCCGCGAGATCGATCAGTACATTCCCATCGACATCTGTGATTAAAGCGCCATGAGCATGGTCGACGAAGACGGGGGTCCCGTGGAACGGTCCCCTCGCCACGGCCGCCTTGCGCCGCGCCATCAGCGCCACGCTCTTGGGCCCCGGTAAAGCGGTCTTTAACGAAATATTCTTCACTTTAGTACCAGGCAAGCGGAGCCTCGTCGAGATTAATATTTATTTGTTTTGTTTCCAGGTAGGCCTGAATGCCGTAGAGCCCAAGCTCCCGGCCGTTGCCGCTTTGCTTGTAGCCTCCCCAAGGCATTTCGTTGAAGGTCGGATGGTAGGTGTTGAGCCAGGTGATCCCCGCGCGCAGCTCCTTGAGCACGCGTATGCCGCGGTTGACATTCAGGGTCCACACCCCGGCGGCGAGGCCGTAGTCGGAATCGTTGGCGATGCGGATCGCCTCCGCCTCGTCCTTGAAGGTAATCACGGACATCACCGGTCCGAAGATCTCCTCGCGGGCGATGCGCATGGTCGGCTTGACCTCGTCAAAGATGGTGGGCTCGAGGAAGAAGCCCTTCGCGAACTCCGCACCCTTAGGCCGGCCGCCGCCGCAGACGAGTTTTGCGCCCTCGTGGAGGCCGGCCTTGATGTAGGATTCAACCTTGTCGCGGTGCGCGGCGCTGACGAGCGGACCCATCTTGATGCCGGCGCCGAGGCCGTGGCCGAGCTTGATGCGCGAAATCTTCTTGAGCATCGCCGCGACGAACTTCGTGTGGATGGATTTTTCAACGAGCAAGCGCGAGCCCGCGGAGCAGACCTCGCCCTGATTGGCGAAGGCGGCGAAGAGCGCGCCGTCCACGGCGGACTCGAAGTCGGCATCGGAGAAAACGATGTTCGGGTTCTTGCCGCCGAGCTCGAGCGTGAGCTTTTTAAGGTTGCCGGTGGCCGCGATCGCAATCTTGCGGCCGGTGACCGTGCCGCCCGTGAAGGCGACCTTGTCGACGAGCGGGCTCTCTGCCAATTCCTCGCCCGCGCCGGCGCCGGGGCCGGTAACGATGTTGACCACGCCCGGAGGCAGTCCCGCTTCGTTGATCAGGCGCGCGAGAAAGAGCGCGGTCAGGGGCGTGAGCTCAGAGGGTTTCAGGATGACGGTGCAGCCCGCGGCGAGCGCCGGAGCCAGCTTCCACGCCGACATCAGGAGGGGGTAGTTCCAGGGGATGATGGCTCCGCAGACGCCGACGGGCTCGCGCACGACGAAGCTCAACGAGTTGGCGGGTACGGTCATGGTCTCGCCGTGGATCTTCGTCGCGAGGCCGCCGTAAAATTCAAAGCAGTTCGCGGCGTCGGCTACATCGTACTCGGCCTCGGCGAGCGGCTTTCCCATGTTGCGGACCTCGAGCTCCGCGAGCGCCTTCGCGTTCGCCCGGATCAGGTCGCCGATCTTAAATAGAAACTTGGCGCGGTCCTGCGCGGTGGTTTTGCGCCAGGGACCCTCATCGAAGGCTTTGCGAGCGGCGTCGATGGCGAGCTTGACATCGACGCGGCCGGCCTCGGGCACGATCGCGAGCGGTTCGCCGCTGGCGGGATCGACGATATCGCGTACCCCGCCGTTCTTGGCCTTGACGAACTTGCCGTCGATGAACATTTCATAGGTCTTGGTCGTCGATTTTACCGCGGTTTTCATGAGCTAGCTCCTAATCGGCGTGATATTTTGGGCCCTTGAAGCGGGCCCGGGACCAGAAGAACCAGATGGCGAGCAGGACGATGATCACCTTGAGCATCATCTGTCCAGCTTGCTGGTTGGGCGGCAGGACGAACACGACGGAAATGAAGGCGATCCAGAGGATCGCGACCACCGCGATGGGGGTGCTGAACACGCCGAGGTTCCAGGGCCCGATCTCCCCGCCTTTGCCGGTGAGGCGGGCATACAGACGCGCCACGATCGGCAGGCCGTAAGAGAGATAGAGACAGATGACCGCGATCGAGAGGACCGCGCTGTAATCCTTGATGGAGACGGCGAGAAGCAGGGCGAAGCCGAATAGGCCCCAGATCGCGTTGGCCGGGGTCTGGTATTTCTTGCTCACCTTGGCCCAGACCTTGGCCGCGGGCAGGCCGCCGTCTCGGGAGAAAGCGAACACCATGCGCGAGGCCGAGGTCATAGCACCCAGGCCGCACAGCCACATCGCGCCGCAGATCAACCAGACGAGGGCCGCGCCCATCCCGGGTCCAAGGCGCAGCTTCATCACCTCGATGAGGGCGTTGTCGCCGAAGGCCGTCGCCTGCGCGAGATCCGGTATCGAGAGCGTGATTGCGGCGAGCATGAGGAAGCCGAACACGATCGAGACGGCGACTGCGATGAAGATGCCCCACGGAGCGTTGCGGCGCGGGTCGTGGGTCTCCTCAGTCACATGCGCCGAGGCGTCGTAGCCGGTTAAGGTCCATTGGGCGAGGAGCAGGCCCACCATGAAGCTGTAGGGGTGAGAGAATCCGTCGGTCGAGCTGAACTTGAACAGGAAGCTGACGGGCTGGGCGAAGCCCTTCAGGCACAGGACGATCAGAATGAAGAAGACGACGGCGATGTGATACCACGCGGAAAAATCGTTGAGCCAGGCCACGACGCGGATGCCGAGATGATTAAGCAGCGCATGTGAGAACAGCAGGATCGCGAAGACGGCGATGGTCGTGCTCGGAGTCGCCGGCCAGCCGACCAGGCCGATGATGAAATTCGCCAGGCCCCAGTCGATCCCCGCCAAAATCGCGAACTGTCCCATCGTGTTCAGACAGGCCGTGAACCAGCCCATCGCACGGCCGCCAAGAAAGCTCGACCAGTGGTACAGCGCGCCGGCGGTCGGGTAAGCGGAGGCGAGCTCGGCCATGGAGAGAGCGACCGCCATCGTGAAGAATGAGACGAGCAGCCAGCCCAGGCTCATCTGCAAGGGTCCGCCGTGCTGGAGGCCGTAGCCGAACAGTTGGGTCGCGCCCGTCAGGATCGAGATCACCGAGAAGCTGATCGCGAAGTTGGAGAAGCCGCCCATGTCGCGCAGGAGCTCCTGCGCGTAGCCCATCTTCGCAAGATCTTTGGCGTCCTGGTCGTTTTGTTTTGTCACTCTCGTCATTTTAGCAGATGAGAAGGCCCCGCCGGGATCGCTCCCGGCGGGGCCTTTTTGTCCGGCCGTCGGCGTCTTAAGGGACGAGGCGGGCGGTCTTGATGTAATCGAGCTTCGGGAAATTCGCCAGATAGGCGCTGCCCTGGTACTGGAAGGCGGTCTGGTCGATGACGCCGTCTCCGTAGTCCGCGTTCAGCTTGGCGGGCACATCGGCGCCCTCGATGATTTTGCCGAAAGGCGTGAAGCCCTGGGAATCGAGACCGCCGTTGCTCCCCGTGTTGAAGAAGATCTGGTTCGAACGGCAATTGCGCCCGCAGGTCGCGAAGGTCACCGTACCCGGCGTGTTGGACTGGCCGACGAGCGCGTCGTCCTGAATCCTTGCGTCGCGCCATTTCCCGTTGACCGCAGGGTCACCGTGAATGCCGACCTGCGCCATGAAACCGGGGATAACGCGGAAGAAGGCGGTGGCGTCGTAGTAGCCGATCTTGGCGAGGTTGTAGATGCGGTCCGCGCCGAGAGGCGACCAGGCGCGATGCACCTCGACGAGCATGTCGCCCTTCGTGGTGGAGAACTTGATCTTGAACACCTCAGGGGACTTTTCCGTCGCCTTTTCAGGGGCGAACAGCGCGGGGTTCGCGGCGGCGGTCGGCATGGTCTGGGCCGGGGCGGCGGCGGTCACGGGAGCGGCGGCTTTCTCGGGAGCTTCGGTTTTCTTGTCGCAGGCGACAAGAATGAAGCCGACGGCGACGGTGAGGAGGGGGAGGAGGTTTTTGTTCATGGGGCCGAGTTTACTAGAATCACCGTATGACCGTCAACGAATACGCCGTCTGGCACCGCGAGCGGACCCCTCATTTACTGCTCGATGTTCGCCAGCCCGAGGAATACGCGACGGCGAAAATCGAAGGCGCCCTGCTGATCCCGCTCGCCGAACTTCCCAGCCGCCTAGCCGAGCTTCCCAAGGACCGCCCGCTCGTCGTGATGTGCCACCACGGGATGCGCTCCGCTCATGCGGTGCATCATCTGCGCGAGGCAGGCTTCGATGCCCTGAACCTATCCGGAGGCATCGACGCCTGGTCCCGGGAAATCGACGAAAAAGTACCGGTTTACTGAGTAATAATCAGCGAAAAATAGCAGGTAAACAAAGGTCCTAGGGGTCTTTACTCTGGGCCCGGGCGGGGCTATCCTTGTGGCGTGAGGGGAATCGCGCTCGACGATCGGACGACGGCCTTCGCCTTCAGGGGTGTGCTCTTCCTCTCGATGACGTTGATGCTGGTCCACAGCCAGCGCCAGGAGCAGCTCTTCGAGCTGGCGCCCTTCGTCCTCGCCTCGTTTCACCTGTTCACGAGCCTGTTCCTTTGGAAAGCCCCGGATCCCCGTCTCAACTCGCCATTGGCTCAGTCCGCCGCTTTCCTGTGGGATATTTCTGTGGTGGCGTGCATCATGTATTTCAGCGAGGGCTTCGACGACGAGCTGTACGTGATGTTTTTCCTTATTATGTTTATGTCCGCGCTGATGACCCAGGTCTGGCACAGCTTTCTGATCGGGACGGTCGCGAGCCTGCTTTACGCCGGCCTGTGGTCCAAGGGCAAGGTCGCCGTGGACCTGCCGCTGACGAATCTTCTCCTGCGTTTCGCTTTTTTCCATGTGATGGCCTTTTTTACGGCGGTGATGGCCTCGCGGGTGCGCAGCCGGGATGAACGAATCCAGAAGCTCGAGATGCGTATGGCGCTCGAGAAGCTTGCCAATGGCGGCTGGGGCATCAAGCTTGCCGACGATCTCGATCCGCAGGTTGCCAAATCCGTGCGCGCGGTCAACGCGGTGATGGACAATCTGGCGCGTGCCCTTGAGCGTGTCATGAAGCAGAACGAGCAGCTGCACGAGGTGGCGAGCGACGCACTTCTGCATCTCGCGCACGAGAAGGAGCGCTTGGAAGCCAAGGCTCAGGGCCTCAAGACTCCAGCCGAGTGAGCGAACCGAGCCTCTTGCCGCCAAAGCCGCCCTTTTTTCAGCGCGCCAGCGGCGCGGCCATTCTATCCGTGGACTGGCTCTGCTTCGGCCTCGAGTGGGAGCTCGGGCCCCTGTCCATAGCGGCGATGAGCGTGGCCGCCTTCGTGGTGACCTATGTCGTCGTCTGGAAGATCCAGACCCGCCTGGGCGGAGACGACGCGCGCCGGGCGCACGGCAAGGCCTTCCTCGGGGCGTTGGCGGCGGGCGTGCCCTTCCCGGTCACCGGCACCGTGATCGGCGCCTCGATCCTGGCACTATCGGGGCTGAAGTTGCCGCGCCGCGGTCACTGAAGCCGCGTAGGCCTCGGCGTAACGGATGCGTTCGTCCGTCGGCGGATGGCTGCGCAGATAGTAGTCGAGGCTGCCCGCCTGCGCATGCTCGCGCACCGCGAGGAGGCGCAGGAATCTGAGTCCATCCTCAGGAGGGTGCCCCAGTCGCGCCAGGTAGCGGATCGCGCAGAGGTCGGCCTCGAGTTCCATGTCCCGTCCGTATCCGAGCTCGAGGAGCTGGCTCGCGAGACCCGAGGCGGCGCGGCCGAGCGAGCCATCGAAACCGAAAACGGCGGCGCCGCCAGCCGTGAGCCCGATGTTGGATTGGAGGGCCTCTGCGCCGTGCCGCCGGGCCACATGACCGATCTCATGACCGAGGACGGCTGCGACCGCGTCGCGGTCCTGTCCCGCCGCCTTGAGCAGGCTGTCGGTCACGAAGATTTGGCCGTCGGGAAGCGCGAAAGCGTTGATCTCGGGAGAAGCGACGATGTGGAAGCGATAGTCGTAGTCTGGCCGCTCCGACGCGGCGGCGAGTTTCTTGCCCGCGTCCTGAACGAATGCCTCCCAGGGGCTGTTCTCGACGGGAGGCGTCCGTTCGAACATGTGGCCGGAGGCGAGCTCGCCGATGCGGCGCTCCGCGCTTTCGGGCAGCCAGATCTGGCCGCAGCCGGAGAGGGCCAGCGTCGTCGTCAGCAGGAGGATCAGACGGGCCATGGATGCCACCGGTCCGGGTCGACTCTCTCGATGAACATCGCCGCGGCCGCAACGATGCGCGGGTCCAGGCCCGCGATAGGGACCATGTCGAGGCGCAGCGCGTTCCAGACCGACCAGGTCCTCTTGAGGCCGCCGACGACCCGTCCGCCGGAGGTCAGCGCGTACTCGGTCCGCAAAGCGCCCCAGAGATGTCCGAACACGCGGCGCGTCTTCGCCTTCGACGGGCTGTCCTCGACGAAGGTCAGCACGGCCGTCCCCGCTGCATCGAGGAGCTCCCAGAGGCGGCGGCCTTCGGCTCGGCGCCGGCGCAGCGAGAACGGCGTCGCTTCTCCGTCCAAGAAAATCTCGCCGCGGGGCTCGGAGAGCGAGAGCTCGGGCTCGACGATCGTGATCACGGGGTGGTCGTTGCTGTCGAGGAGGTTGAGCTTCCGCGGGGTGATGCGCAGATAAATGTTGCCGGCCGCGAGAAGCAGGACCGAGGCGAACAAGGTCTGGCCTCTCAGGACCGAATCGGCGTCGGCCGCGGTCTGGAGCGCATAGGCCGTCAGGAAGGTCGAACCCCAGGAGATCATGACCGACGGTTTACGGTCGGAAACCGCGATGAAGCGGTCCCCGGTCTCGAACTCGACCTCGAACCGGAACGGCAAGCGTCCGTACAAGCGCCGCGCGAATATGGGGAACGCTCCGCCTGGCGAGGCCGCCGGCTCCTCGGCTGGCGGAAAGAAGCGCGCGAATAACCCGGGCAAGGCGCGCAGAAAGAACACGAACGCCATGAACGCCGCGAACCCTCCCAGCATGAGGGCGCGGTACTGAGTCCGGTGGGCGCGCGGAGGAAGGGGGCTCAGAGGCGGGAGGGGCTCGCGCGTGAACACGCGGAAAAGAGGCTCGAGTTGGACGATGGCAACGCTCCCCATCAACTCGGCCGCCGGCGCCGCTCGCCCCTCGGCCGAGGCCAGAAACATCCGCCCGTCCACGGAGGATGCGACCACGGCATAGGCGACGCCGCCTGCGCCGCACGCGCCTTCGGCGCTGCGAGCGGCGCGGCCATGCCCGAGATCGACATCATGCAGCGGCGTCGAGGCACAGTCACGGCCTGGGGCCGAGAGTCGGGTTTCCAGAACCTTCAATTCGTCGTAAGCTGCGGCATCGAGCAGCAGCGGGCTCGTAGGCCCGAGCGCGGTCAGGCGCAGGGTGTTCCCTCCGGAGTCCGCGAGACGGAGGGAGGCTGGCTCCGTCGCGGCGGAGAGCGCGTATCCGCCGGGGAGTGCCGCCGACCAGGAAGCGTCTCCAGGGGGGGAGAATCGGGCGGCGGTCGACAGCGTGACGGCGAGCGCCGCGGCGAGCGCCGTGGTCATGGACGAAATGATACAAATTAGCCGTCATAGCGAGGTACTTGTCGAGCCCGCGATTGCCTGTTAGACTCCAAGGGCATGCTCTATTGGAGGCCGGTGACGGCGGTCCTCGTGTCGCTGCTTGTTTGGGCGCCTCCGGCGCGCGCCCTCACCGTGCTGGTGACGAAAGGGTCCCAACGTCGGCCGCTCTTCACCGAGCTTTACCGTCAGTCGGTCATCGCGGCGGCGCGCTACGGCCGGGGCTTCGACGCCATCGACGCCGCGCTCACTCCGAACGCGACGGCGCCGATCGTCGTCGCGTTCTTCGACGAGGGGCAGATTCTGCGCATCTCTCTTCGCATCGACCAGAAGCAGGCCGCATTCGCGCACGTGCCCTATCCGGAGGCGCGCTGGCCGGTGCTGGCCGATATCGAGAACTCCCGCAAGATCGCTGAGGGATTGGTCGCCAAGATTCCGGGCGCTCAGCCTCCGGCGGCCCACATCGCCACGGATATGGCCCGGGCCCAGCTCGGCTATCAGACGTTCGATCTGCCCGCACTCGTGTGGGTGGTCAACACCTTGGGCGCCGCCCAACGCGGCAAGGCCCCGGATCCCGATGCCCTTAAGCTGATGTCGGCGAGCTACGGCTGGATGGGACATTGGCTCAACGGCTTGCCAACGAACCATGCGAAGCTGTTTCACGCGCGCGCGCTTGCCCTGGCGGCTCTGGCGGGAAAGCTCTCGGGCGACGCCTCTCCGGAACTGGCGCTCGCCCTCGCGCACGCCGGGCGGCAGGCCGACGCGTTGTTCGTGCTAGCGCGTAGCACGCCGTCGGGCTCGGAAACCGCGGCCGTCGCCGACGCGCTCTCCCGCCAGGATTCGACGAAGGCCGAAGCCGGAGCGAAAGGCAGCCGCCAATGGCTTTGGACCCTCGCTTTTACATCAATGTACAATGAGAACGAAGACGAAGAAACATCCGCCTATCGCGAGTTGATCAAGGATCCCTCGGATTTCCCGGCCATCCACATGTACTTCCACCAGCTTGGTCAGGAGCAGCGCGACACGCTCACGGCGGCCTATCTTGAACTGCCGGAGGCGTTGGCGGCGAGCGGTGATTTCCTGGACGGTCGTAGACCCGTCCCTCCGTCGACGCTTTCTGGCGCATCCACTGCGACGATCGCGTCCGGTTGGAAGGGCATTATCACCGCGTCGCAGGACGCGGCGCACGATGATGTTGCCGAGGAGATTTCGCATACCGCGCGAGCGGGAATTCTCCTCGACGCCGCGGTGGATGCCGCTTCGCTGCGCATGGGGGGCGTCATGGGCCGCGAGCGGGCCGAGTTGAAGGCCCGCGCCGCCGGGCTGACGGCCGCCCACCCGTGGGGCTTCCTGCCGCAGTTGATCGGCCGGACCGAAAAAATCGACGCTGAAGAGAAGGAGTTCGGCGAGTCGCTCGCGCGCGCGCCTTTTTGTTACGGCGGCCTCCGGGCCATCTTCGAGAATTTCCATGATGAGCACGCTTGGAACGTCTATGAATGGATGGCTCCCCGAGAAGGGGAGCTCGATGACGTCACCCTCGACACGGGCTTCCGGTCCCGCATCAAAGACGCGCCCGTCGGGCCCGAGCGCGGCGCGGAGCTGGATCCGTTCAGCTCGGGGCCGTATATGCTCGGCGGCGAGCAAACCATCGACGCCGGCCTGACCCGCCTTGGCGAACGCCCTCCGCTGTTGCGCCGCAAGCTGAGCTTCATGCTCCAGAAGCGCCCCTTCGACGCGGCCGCGACGGCCGCCACCGTCGATCGCCTCCTTGCGGTCGGCCCTTCCGACTGGCGCGCTCGCTCGACCAAAGCCGCGCTCCTCATGCTCCAGAACAAGCCCCACGAAGCGGCGGCCGTCTGGCGCGAGTTCATCGCGCGCGAACCCGGCTCGCCGGCGGCGACCTACGCCGCCTCGGAGATGTCCTGGATTTATGCCGTCGCCGGAGATGTTCGCCGCTCGCGAGCCCTCGCTCTCGCGGCCGCAGCCTCATACTCCCGGGAGGGACTCCTCGCGCTCGCGCGTGCCTACGAGGATTCCGGCCGCTACGACATGGCCGAGCAAGTTTACGCGATGATCGAATACCGGTACGGCGGGCGTCTTGCCGGCACGCTCATGGCCAAGTTTTATCTGCGCACGGGCGATCCCCGAGGCTACGGGCTCGTCAGCGCGGGCATTCCGAAGTTCTTTGCCCATCAGCAGTCTGCCGGTACGCTGACGGATGAGGATCACCTTCAGCTCCTCGATTCGTTCTTGATGACGGAGCAATGGGACAGCGCATTCGACCTGCTCAATCAGGTCGTCGTCCCGCGCTGGCACCCACATGACGCTCGCTACATGTTATGGCTGGCCGTCACCTGGCTGAAAACGAATCAAGGTCGCAGTGACGGCATAAAGATCCTGGAACAGGAGCGTCCGGGGATGGATCCGAAAGATTCGTTGACGGCCATCGTGGACGTATTTATTCAGTCGGCGACCGTTGACGAAGCGCTCTCAGGGCTCAACCTCGACCCCAGCCTGCGAAGCCGCCAGCTCTACATGCTTGCGCAGTACCTCACGCTCGCTCGGCACGAGCCGGAGAGAGCGACGACGCTGCTCGCCTCCGTCGTCGCGCTCAAGCAATACGATAGCATCGAATATTACTTGGCGCTTAAAGCCTTGGATCGTATCCCGTCCTACCCCGCGCGCGTATTGCGCCAGCTGAGCGCGATAACCTCGGATCTGGCGTGGAGCGGAGCAAGAATCGCGCGTTGGAGGACCGCTCCCTCGGCGAAAAAAAATGATGGAAGAAAATAGAGACCTCGCCCTCGAGCAGCCGGTCATCCAGCGCGCGGATCCGAAAGGAGCGGATCCGCTCCTGCGCACGGGCGCCTTTGCCATCGACGTCGCCATCGTAAGCGCCGGCTGCTGGATATGGAACCTTCTCATCTGGAGGTTGATGCCGATTCAGGCGGTCTGGCTCGGATTCGTCGGGGTGATCGTCCTTGTGATCGCCTATTATGGATGGGCGACCGCCCGCCGCAATCATACCCCGGGCCAGGGCTTCGCGGGCCTGACCCTTGCGCGCGTCGACTACCACCCCCTGACGCCCCGCCGTGCCTATGTGCGAATGTTGATCTTCATGACGACGAGCGGCATGGCCCTGCCGAACCTGATCATCATGCTGATCGACAAACGCCGCCGGACCATCCACGATTTTGCGACGAAAACCTGGGTCTATGCCTTGCCTGAGTACGACTCGCGGCGGCGCATGGCGACTCGCGCGGCTGGAGTTTTTCTGATCCTGCTTGTCATCGCCCGCGCAATTCTTGCCCTCGCGGATCGCTTAGAGACGCAGCAGCCGTTGACGATGAAGGAAATCGCGGCCGGCTTGGATGGAAAGAAGCCTTAGGCGGTGACGGGCGGGGCCGCATCAAGCCAGCGGAACTTCCAGGTCAGATTGAAGCCGCGCTTGCGCGCCTCATCGACGAAGGACTCGGCGGGGACGCCGATCTCGACGGGGTAGGCGCCGGGCTTGATGCGGCCGCGTCCGTCGGCCGCCATCTGGGCGACGATCGAGGCGGGCCAACCCGTCGTGCGCATCATCGCGGTCATGCCGTTGGCCTTGTCGCCGAAATCGACGAGGTTGTGGACGATCTCGGCGGGGCGTCCGTCCTTGGTGCCGCGCACGATATTGTGGATCACGACCATGTCCTCGTCGCCGGGCCGGTGGAAGTGGCGGCGGAACAGCTTGGCCGCGATTTCGCGTGGGGCGACCTTCACGCCTTTGCGCACCTCGATCGGGGCGTCGTCGAAGAAACCCATGGCAGCCATGGCGTTGATCACGGCGATATGACCGGGATAGCGGATCAGCTTATTGTCCATCGTCTTGACCTTGCCGGCGTAGGTCTCGGCCATGGTCGACAGCCCGCCGGCGGCGTGCGCCGCTTCGCAGCGCCCGAGCGGGGCGGGCAGGTCGATGAACTCGGTTTCCGACAGACCGGGAATCTGCACGACCTTGCCGTTGCGCAGAGCCGTCGCCGGGGCGACGTACTCGTTGATCAGACCGTGCTCGGAGAAAGTGAGCATGTAGTTCATCGGGGGGACGGGCTTTTGCGGCAGGCCGCCGTCGCGGATCAAAACCTCATCGATGGTGTCGAGCATCGACATGGCGTGGACCGCTAAAGTCGAGATCATGCCCGGGCCTAAACCATTATCGGGCAGGACGGAGACGCCCGCCTTCACGGCGAGAGGGTGCAGCGCGATTTCTTTTTTAACGATGTCCGTGTTCCCGCCAAGGTCCACATAGTGCACGCGTGCCGCGATGGCGGCTTTGGCGAGGGGAAGATTGAGAAAGTAGGGCACGCAGGAGACCAGCGCGCTGTAGCCGTTAAGAGCCTTCTTGACCGCGGCGGGGTTCCCGGCGTCGAGGCGCTTGAACTTCGCGCGGCCGCCCGAGACCTTGGCCAGGAACTTCTTGGCCGAGGCGAGGTTGGCCTGGGACATGTCGCACAGCGCGACTTCCGTGACGGCGGGGTTGCGCAGCATGTCGTAGGCGCAGGCGCGCCCTTGGAAACCGGAGCCGAGGATCAGAAATTTCATGCGGTTATTTTAGCACTCCCGGGTCAGCGCCGGAGCAGCTCTTCGATTGTCTTAATGAGGGCGTCGATGCGCACAGGCTTGGCCAGATATTTGACCGCGCCCATGGCGACGGCGACGCTTTCGAGGAACTGCGCGTCGGAGGGGTAGGCCGTCATCACGATGACGGGGATGGCGCGCGTCGTCGTGCCGGCTTTAAGCTCCGTGATGACTTCGATGCCGTTAAGGCCGGGGAGCATCATGTCGAGCAGGATCAGGTCGGGCTTGAGCTCAACGGCTTTTTCCAAGCCATCTTTGCCGTCGTAGGCGAAAATGACCTCCCAGCCCTTTTTCTTGAGGGCGTAGGCGACGACCTGCTGGAGGTCCACATCGTCTTCGATGCTGAGAATCCTGGCCACGGTGAAATTTTACATTACTGTCCGCGGCGCTCACTTGGCAAAAGTGGGACTGTAATTTACACTTAACCGAATGGTTAACTATAGTCAGCGCCAGCTGGATCTGTCCTTCGGTGCGCTGGCGCACCCCATTCGTCGCGGCATCCTTGCCCGCTTGTCCACCGGCGAACGGAGACGAAGACATTCCTCGCGGCGATGGACGGCATGAAGGGCGGATGGGGCGGCTCATTTGACCGTCTTGCCGCGTTCGTTCAGCAGCAAAAATGAACGACTCGTACCGGTGCGAGTCCGCCTGTTCTTTTGAGAGCGAACGGGAGGTCTAGGCTTCCGGCTTGATCGGACCGGCGATCGCGGCCCGGACGCCGCGGTAGACGCCGATGAGGAAGGCGATTCCCGTTAAGTTCATCACGAGGACGCCGAGGAGCCACACGAGCTGGACGAAGCGTGCGAGCAGAAACGCGCCTGCGGCTTTCGCGGTGGGACGGCCGGTGACGGGCGCGGCTTCGTCCATCGCGGGCTTGAGCCCGGAGACCATGCGGTCGAATAAGGTCTTCGTGCCTTCGGAGGAGTCCTTCCAGCCGTCGATGAGGCCCTTCGTAAACAACGCGGCTTTAGAGTTTGGCTTAGCCTCCTTAAACGCGGCGGCGGCGAAGCCGAACGGGGCGCGGAGTAAGCCGATGACGGCGCCGAGCGCGACGGACGCGAGGAATTCCGCGGTCTGGAGCAGCCCGGTCGGCACCCAGATCGCCGACAGCCACACCCCGTTCCAGTAGGTCTTCTTAAGCCAGTAGGACGCGTGGTCCCTCAGGTTGGAGCGGAATTTGGTGTCGCTGTGCCAGAAGCCCGCCACATCATTGAGTGCTTCCATCGGGCGGACGACGGCCTTGAACGCGCCGCGCACGCCTTCCCATACCCAGAAGGGGAGGTGTATCAGGAGGAACGGGCTCGTGGCCGCGGCCAGCGCCAGCGTGCCCCAGCCGATCCAGCCGGTCAGAAAGCCGGCCCAAACTGCGCCGACGGCCGCGGACGCGCCGAGGACGCCGAAGAACGAGCCGAGTTCCGCCTCATCGAAGCTCCCGCCCTCTTTCTGCGACTTCTTCACCCACTGATTAAAGCCCCAGCCGCCCAGAAGCGCGATCAATCCGACCCCGATCGCGCCGCCGCTCAGGAGAAGAACGAGGCCGTTGTAGAACAGGGCGCGTCCCGCAAGGGACTTGACCCAGAGCGGGGCTTTGCCGAGGAAAGGCATTGCGGCGAGGGGAAGGATGAGGCCGAAATACAGAGGAATCTGTATCAGCGAGTGTCCCATCAATATCGGCAGGCCGAAGAAGTAGGCGGGGACCAGCGCGAGCGCCACGGCGATCAGTTTCGGCGCGATCGTCGTTTTGGACGGAGTCCCGGGCTCGGGCTGGTCGGGCTCGGTCGGCTTTTCCGAGGGGGAATCGTCGCGGTTAATGCGCAGCGAGCCCTGAGTGTGGCGCTTCTCGTCGAAAGTGCCGACGCGGCCGAAAGCGAGGATGAGGCCAGCGACGCTGAGAAGAGGTGTCGCGATCAAGGAGTAGATAGCCCAACCTATTTGGAGCAAGCGGAGCCCAAGGGAGCCGAGGGCGCTGACGATGAACTTGGGTGAGTTGGCGAGCGGGATCAGTTTTGCTTCAAGCGGGTTGAAGCGCGCGACCTTGCCGTTCTGCACATTATCGAAGACGAGGCGAGCGGCCTCGGCGAAATAAACATTCAGCTTGCTACCGGGCCAGAGCTTAGCGGACGCTCCCCACAGGAAGTTGACCGGCGCGGTGACCGCGCCCACATAGAGACCGCCCGCGGCCGAGAGAACATACATCGCGGCTTCGGCGAGCATGATGGGCGTCCACATCACGGCGAGCCAAACTGCGTTCCACTTAGACGCTTTGTAATGCCGTTCGCTGAAATTTTTGAGGCGATCAAAAAGCACGGTGTCGCGGTGGATCGCGGTGAGCACGCGCGAGAGTCCTTTCGCGGCAAGCCACGCGCCCTCAAACACGGCGGTCATGCCCATGCCCACCCAGCCCGGGAGGTGAAACCAAAGCAAGGTGGCAAGCGGATAGGAGAGCCAGAGAAGGGCGGACGCGGTCCATCCGAGAGGCGTGGACGCGGCGAGCGCGACCCCCGTCAGAGCGGCCAGGCCGCCGAAAAAGGCGGAGAGCGTCTCGATCGAGCCGTAGGAGCCGTAGCGGCCCTCGCTTTTGCCGAGGCTGTAGCGGGTCAGGCCCCAGCCGCCGACGAGCGCCAAGGCGCCGGTCCAGATGAGAGCGGGTGCCACGGCCACGCCAAGGCCGAAGGAAAGGGACAGCGACACGCCGGCGGCGGCGATGCCGAGGGCGCAGAGGAGCAGGCCGGGGGCGGATTTTAGGATCTTGGGTGAGGCCTCGCTCAAAAAGGGCATGACGGCGAGTGCCGCGCTCGTCGCGATCACGAGGCCGCCAACGAGGTAAGCGGAGGCGGAAATCAACGGCAGCCCCAGAAAAACGGCGGGAGCTAAGGCGAGGGCCGCGGAGAGCAGGCGCGGCCAGAAGGGGCCTTTGGGTGAGCGCGGAGCCGGCGTCATGTCGGCGCGTGGCGCGGGCGGGATGCCGGAGTCGTGAACGGACGCGGCGACGGCTTCGCGGATGGCGTCGCCGGCGGGGCGGGCCAGCTGGCGGGACTCGTTGAGCCCTCCCCATTCACCGGCGGCGGGAGCGGAGAGGTCTCCGTCATGGCGCAGGGCCGTCTCGCCCGTCAGCGCGTCTTCGAGAGTTCGGCCGAGGCCGCTCGACGAGGCAGCGGAAGCGTTTGAGATCGGGCCGGCCTTCTCAAGGGCCGCGATGGTCGTCTGTGCGGCCGCGGAAACGGTTTGCGTCAGATTGACGGGCCGAGCGGCCAAGGGAACGATCAACAGCCCGGCAACGGCCGGGGCCGCCGCGACGATCATGGGCGAGGGAACGGTGATCGCCTGCGCGGCGGCGGCCGGCATCATGGTCGTCGGTACCGGAGCGGCGAGCGTGCCCGGCATCAGGCCCAGCGAGGACAGCGGAGCGGAAGGCATCAAGGAAGGAATCGCGAAAGACACGCCGCCCAGGCCGGAGACCGGAGATATGGCCGGAGCGGCGACGCTCGCGGCCGTCGCGGGCGCGCTGCGAATGGATTGCGCGGCGGCGTACGGGGCCAGTCCGGGGCAGGCGAGAATAATAGAAAGTGAAACGGCGGAAGCGAGGGCGCGACGAAGAGGGAAAAGGTTCATGCCCCAATATTACGAAAGCGCGCGCTCCGGGCTGAAGGGCCGTTGGTCCCTTAATTCCCGGACAATAGGCCTACGCGAATTACGGGAGCAGGTCGGTGATGCAGTTGGTCTGGCTGCATGTCAGCACGCCGGAGGGGCCCGTGAAGGTCGTGGTGTAGCCTCCGTAGGGCGAGGGAGCCGCGGGAGTCCGGACCATCGTGGCGGTGAATGTCGCACCGCCCGCCAAGGTGGGGGCGGCAAAAGCCTTTCCGGTGCCGCAAGTGGTGTCGAGGGCCGTGGTGGTGGCCGCGTAGGTGTTGTTTTTCAGGTAGTAGCGCTCCTGAGCGCCCTTGAGGACGGAGAAGCAGGCGGTGGCTTCGGCGAAGCGGCCCTTTTCGACGACCTTAAAGTACGCGGGGACCGCGATGGCGGCCAAGATGCCGATGATCAAGACGACGACCAGAAGCTCGATGAGCGTGAAACCGGTCGCGGCTTTCTTCACGCGGCGAATATCGACTTTCATAATCACTCCCCTGCGCATTTCCCAGGGTCCATAGTAACAAATATTCCTTTGGGCAGCGCACGAACGAGCTTAAGGTAGGAGGTCGGTGGTGAATATCGACTTTCATAATCACTCCCTTCGCAACCCCCCGGAGTGCAAAGTAAAAAATTCCTGGGGGGAAACTTAAAATGCCCCGGAACGGCTCGCGCCGTTCCGGGGCATCTTATGAAAGGATCTTAAGGCAGCAGGTCGGTGATGCAGTTGGTCTGGCTGCAACCGAGCGTGCCGGCAGGTCCGACATAGGTCACGGAGTAGCTGCCGTAAGGCGCGGGAGCCGCGGGAGTACGGACCATCGTCGCCGTGTAGGTCGCGCCGCCGGCCAGGGTCGGAGCCGCGAAGGCCTTGCCCGTGGGGCAGGTCACATCGAGGTCGCTGGTGGCGCCCGAGTAGGTGTTGTTTTTCAGGTAGTAGCGTTCTTCCGAGCCCTTCAGCGTGGAGAAGCAGGAGGTGGCTTCGGAGAAGCGGCCCTTTTCGACGACTTTGAAGTACTGGGGAACCGCGATCGCGGCCAAGATACCGATGATGAGGACGACGACCAGCAGCTCGATGAGCGTGAAGCCGGCCTGAGGCCGCTTCAGCGCGCGCCACGTTTTAAGTTTCATTCTGTTCTCCTCCGGAAATATAACCGAACCGCTGAGGTGAGTGTAGCAGTTGATCCGGCCGGTCGCTTGAACAAAATGTGGTTAATATGTGAATTCGCAATTCGCTATGATTCGGCCATGCCCCGCGTGCTCATTATCGAGGACGACCCCAAAATCGTCGAAGCCATCGAGAAGACCTTCTCTATGGCCACCGGCTATACCACGCGTTGGATCGCTGAACCGGCGAAGGCGTTGGGCGAGGCCGTTGATTCCAAACCCGACCTGATTCTTCTCGATGTGCGCATGCCGGGCGGCGACGGGCGCGTGGTTCTCAAGTCTCTCAAGACGAATGCCGCCACGAGTGCCATCCCTGTCATCATGCTGACGGGGATGTCGAGCGAGGGCGATAAGGTCCTCGCGCTCAATCTTGGGGCCGACGACTATGTCGTCAAGCCGTTCGGCGCGATGGAGCTTTTGGCGCGCGTCCAGGCGGTCCTGCGCCGCTCGGGGCCCGGTCCCGGCTCCGGCCACGCTGCGCAGGCCGGCGGACTTAGGATGGACATTGAGTCCCGCGTCGCCGAGATCGACGGCAAACCGCTTAAGCTTCAGGCGCGTGAGTTCGAGGTGCTCTTTCTTCTTCTTAACCACGCGGGCAAGGCCCTGACGCGCCAGTTCCTGATCGAGAACACCTCCTCTTATGGGGGCGCCGTCGAAACCAGGAGCCTCGACACGCACATCAAGAACCTACGCAAGAAGCTGGGCGGGCGAGCGAACATCGTGCAAACCGTGCCCAAGGTCGGATACCGCCTTGCCCCCTAAGCGGCGGTCTCTCTACTTCGCCTTTCAGGGCCTGCTGATGGCCGTGATCCTTCTGCTTTTTCTTTACCAAGGGAAAGGCCATGAGGGCTGGGTCAGCCGGCTCTTCGCGCTGCTCGCGTACGTGGGCGGTTCGATGACCTTGATCCACTTCGTGCCGGACGCGATGCTCGCGCGCGGCTGGTTTCAGGCTGGCCTCTTTCTTGGCGACGCCGTGTTGGCGACTGTAATCCTAAGCTGGATCCAGCCGCGCACCGAGCTGTTTCTCATTTACACTTTGATCGTCTTCGGTTCCGCGCTGACGCGCAGCGCCCGGCAAAGCCTGATCGTGGCCGGGGTGACCATCGCGCTGTACTTCATCGCCTGGTGGAGGCCTGATGCGTGGCTGCCGCAAAGCCCGGTGTTTTGGCTCAGGCTTCTCTTTCTCGTGGTCTCCGCGGCGCTTCTCGCCATTCTTGCGCGCGACTCTCAGGAGGCGCAGAATGAGGACAAACGCCGTTACGACGAGCGCCTGATCCAGGTCGAGCGCCTGGCGACGCTGGGTCGAGTGGCTGCGGAGGTCGCGCACCGCATCAAGGGCCCGCTGACGACGATCGCCGTCAATGCCGAGGTGGCCGCGCACCGGCACGGAGACGATAAGAAGACACTTAAGGAACTGAATCAGATCACCGAGGAGGTTCAGCGGTGCAAGGAAATTCTTAAAAACCTCCTCGATCTCGGCCGTATTGAGGAGATGGACTCTGAGATACTTGATTTGCGCGTGGCCGTGAAGCGGGCGCTGACGCTCATTAAGCCCCAAGCCGCGGACCGGAAGCTTCATCTGGAAGCCTCGGGATTGGAGAAGCCCATGATGGCGTCCGGCGACGAGTCGCTGTTGCAGGAGGCCGTCTACGCGCTCCTGCAGAACGCGGTCGAGGCCTCTCATCGAGGCGGGCGTGTGACGGTGTCGGCCGAGAGCTTCGGGGGCCGTCACCAGGTCAGCGTCTCCGATGACGGCGCGGGCGTCTCGCGCGTCGATCTTGAAAAGATCTTTCAGCCTTTCTTCACGACGAAGAAGGAAGGCTCCGGCCTCGGTTTATCGGCGGCGTTGCGTATCGCGCAGAAGCATGGCGGCACGGTCGAGGTGGACAGCGCCGGCGTGGGGCAGGGCGCGCGGTTTACCTTTGTCCTTCCGGCCTCCCGCTAGGGTCTGGCGAAGCAGGCCGTCACGCGCAAGGCGCTGCACGGCTTAGCGGCCTACCGGCGACCAGTGCGGCGTGACGCTCGAGCCCGGCACGTCGGCCATCAGCCGGGGCGCGGAGCCGTCGGCGTCCATCACCCATATTTGGGAACGCTTGCTGCGAGTCGAGGAGAAGGTCAGGAAGCGTCCGTCGGGCGACCACGCCGGATCCTCGTTGGAGCCTTCGCCATGGGTGAGCTGGCGGAGGTGCCCGCCGGTGATATCCACCAGAAAAATATCCATCTTGTCCTTATTGTGGGCGCGGCCGGCGAAGGCGATCCACTCGCCCGTCGGAGACCACGCGGGCGCGTCGCACCAGTTGAGGCTGGTCAGGCGCGTGATCTTTTTCGTCGGAATGTCGAGGATATGAATTTGAGGATTGCCGGAACGATCGGAAATGAAGGCCACCTGGCGCGCGTCGGGGGAGAAGGTGGGGGTGCTGTCGGCGCCGAAATGGCTCGTCAGGCGTTCCGCGGCGGCGGAGCCGTCGCGGATTTCCTTCAAATAGAGGTTGGGGCTTTTGCCGCGCGAGAGGGTCATTAAAATTTTCGTCCCATCGGGTGAAAATCCGCCGGCGATGTTGAGGCCTTGTTCGTTGGAGAAGATCTTCGAGTGGCCCGTTTCCAGATCGAGAAACCAGAGATCGGGATTGCCGTCCTTGTAGCTAGTATAGGCGAGGAAACGGCCGTCGGGTGAGAACCGCGGCAGCAGGGAGATCGAGCGGTTATCGGTCAGGCGCTTGACCGAGTCGCCGTCGTAATCCATCACCCAGATTTCCTTGTGGCCGGACTTGTTGTTGGCGAAGGCGATCCGCGTGCGCGCGATCCCGTCGCGGCCGGTCGCGGCCTTGACGACATCATCGGCGATGCGGTGCGCCAGCGCCCGCATCCACGCGGCGTCCTGGCGGTAGAAGCGTTCGAAGACGGCCTCTCGGCCGCCTTCGGCGTTGGCGAGCTTGATTCGGACCGAGACCTTGTCGGCGTTCTTGGAGGCCTTGGCAGTCAAGCGCCAGGCCGCGCCTTTCACGGGCACCGCGGCGTTATCTTCGTCCGTCACCTCGAAGCGGCGGGAGAGCATAAGATCCTGGCGCACGATCTCGCGCAGTTCCTTGGCGAGCAAGGCGTCGGCCCCGATCTTCGCATCCTCGGCCTCGAACGGCGGCAGGGCCAGCCCCGGACTCGGCTGGCCGGCGGCGCCGGTCAAGGCGAGCTTGACCTCGGTCTGGGCCGAGGCGGGCGCGGCGAGGAGCAAAGTCAACACGCAGGAAAAAATCATTTCTTGGGCTTGGCCAGGCGCTTGAGGACGGCGGCGGCTTCCTTGGCCTCGGGGCTTTTGGGGAAGTCGGTCTGCACGGACTCGAGATAGGCCCGGGCCTCGTCGCCGCTTTTCTTGAGATTGATCAGCGACAGCGCGTAGTGCAGGCGCGCGCCCGGCGTCTGGCCGCTCTTCGGGTATTTATCGAGGACGAGCGCGAACTGCCGCCCCGCCTTTTCCCATTGCTTGAGGCCGAAATAGGCGAGGCCCAGGTCGTAGGTTGCGACATCGGTGAGGTCACCCTTTGGAAAATCCTTCAGGTACAGCTCGAAGCCCTTGGCCGCCTGGCCGTAATCGTTGGACTGGAGTCGCTTCTCGGCGGTGACGAAGGCGTCGGTCGCGCCGCCCTCGCGCTTGACCTCGGCGATCGCGGCCTTCTGATCTTCGAGCCCCTTGGTCTGGGCCTGGGTGATGGTTTGGCCGAGAGCCGCCACCTTGCCGGAAAGCTGGACGCCGATGTCGTCAAGCTTGGCCGACAGCTTGCTCATGTCGCCCTGCGAGGATTTCACGGTCTCAGTGTAGGCGGTCAGCTCTTCGCGCAGCTGCTTGATTGAGACGGAGAGGTCGGCCTGGTTGGCCTGAAGGGAGCCGACCGTCTTCTTGAGTTCCTCGACCTGGGTTTTCAGCTCGTCGGACTGCTGGGACAGGTCGAGCACATCCTTCTGGGTCGCGATGCAGGACGAGAGGCATAGCGCGGCCCCGATGACGACCGCGGCCCGAAGGTTCATTTCGTGGCCGTGCCGGCCTTGGCGCGAATTCCGGTGACGGCGCGGCGGTTCTTCGACCAGCACTCTTCGCTGGCCTCGGAGCATTCGCCTTGCTCCTTGCCGAAGGAGATGGTGGCGACCTTGCGGCCGTCCACGCCGAGGCGGATGTAGTAGTCACGGACTTCCTTCGCGCGCTTCTGGCCGAGCGCGAGGTTGTAGGCGACGGTGCCGCGGTCGTCGCAGTGTCCGGCGACGAGGAACTCAAAACCTTTGCGGGTCTTGATCGCGGCCGCGTTGGCCTTGAGAATGTCGAGCGACTCGGGGGAGAGCTGCGCGCTGTCGTAGTCGAAGCGTACGGGCTTGATGTCCAGGTCCACCTCGAAGCCCGATCCGCGCAGGCTGGCCTCGGTGACCTCGGCGCCCGGGGGCAGCGGGGCGGCTTCGGTGTTCTCGCCGGAAGCGGCGCCGTTCTTTCCGTTCTTGCCGAGCTCGTTTTTCTTGGATTGAGGCGTCGTGCAGGCGGCGATGAGTGCCGCGGCCATCACCGTGAAAATGATTTTCTTCATGGCGTTATCATACAAAAAGTGAAGCGCGAGGTCTTCGCGCGCCCCCTCACGCGGCGACGGAAACGGACTTGTTCAGCACCTCACCCTTCGTGCCGACATCGTAATAGATCGGTCGGCAAGTGGCGATCTCGACCTTCATGATCTGCTCAGGCGAAAGCTTCTCGAGGTCCATAATGATCGCGCGCAGCGAGTTCCCATGCGCGGAGACAAGCGCGTTCTGCCCGGCCGTGACGGCGGGCAGGATGAAATTCCGAAAGTACGGCAAGGTCCGGTCCGCGGTGTCCTTCAGGCTCTCGCCGTTGGGCGGCTTCACATCGAAGGAGCGCCGCCAGATGTGCACCTGCGCCTCGCCGAATTTTTTGATCGTCTCGGCTTTGTCGAGTCCCTGCAGGTCACCGTAATGGCGCTCGTTAAGAGCCGCGTCTTTCTTGACCGGCAGGTCCTTGCGACCGAGCTCGTCGAGGATGACGGCGAGCGTCTGGTTTGCACGAATCAGCTCGGACACGAATGCGAGGTCGAAGCGAATGTCCGCGGCCTTGAGCTCGCGGCCGGCGCGGTGCGCCTCCTGCTCTCCCAGGGGCGTGATCGGAACGTCCACCCAGCCGGTGAAGCGATTCTCCAGATTCCACTGCGATTGTCCGTGGCGGACGAGGACGAGCTTGCCCATGTCAGGCCTCCTTCGTTTCCGCAAGCATCTCGCGGATGGTGCGGCGAAATTCTTCGAGCTTGACCGGCTTGGGCAGAAAGCGGGCGCCGGTCGAGTCCGACACTTCGGCCATGATCTGCGTGGGATCGGCCTCGCCGCTCATGAACAGGATCGGCGTGGTCTTCGTCGCGTTGTTGCGCCGCAGGGACTCAAAAAGGTGGGAGCCGGTGTTGCCCGGCATGTGATAGTCGAGGATGATCAGGTCGGGCTTGACCTTGCGGGCCATCTGCATGCCCTCGACGGGTTCCCCGGCCGAAGAGATCTCGTGCCCTTCGGGCTTGAGGATCTCGGTCAGGATGGCGACGATCTCGTAGTCGTCGTCGATGATAAGGACGCGGGCCATGGGCGGATGATAGCGTTTCCCGGCTGGGACGGGAAGACTTAGTTGTTTGCCAGCCGTCGAGGCGTTATAATCCCTGCGCCGCAAGCCAAGGAAATCCCAATGAGATTCATGGATAACTCGCACCGGTGTGAGTTAAGTGGGATTATGCGCGCGGCTTACCATCGGCGTCGAAGATCTTGATCGTGCCGTAAGGCTTGAGCTGCGGCGCCAGCAGGGCCGCGTCGCCGACGATCACGATCTTGAGGCCCTTCGGGTCGAGCCAGGTTTGGGCCGCGGCCTGGACCTGCGCGGCCGTCAGCGCGTCGATGCGGCTTGGGTAATCGTTGAGCGTCGCGGCCGGCAACCCCATCGTCTCGATGGACGCCTGACGGGCGGACAGGCTTTGCACGGTGCGGTTGCGCTGAAGATAGAGCCCTTTGAGCGAGGTTTTGGCCGCGGCGAGCTCTTCGGCGGGGACGACGGTCGCGCGGATCTTCTCGATTTCGGCCAAGATTTCCCGCATGGCGTCGCCCGCTTTGTCGGCCTGAACCTTGGTTTCTACCTCGGTCATGCCGCCGTCCTTCCAAGCGCTCATCGACGCGCGCGCGCCGTAGGCCCAATGGTGCGTCTCGCGGATGTTTTGCTCGAGGCGCCCGACGAGCGGACCGCCGAGGATGTTGACCGCCATCGATAGGGCGTCGTACTCGGCGGCAAGGCGCGGAGCGGTTTTCACGCCCAGCATCATTTCGGCCTGCTCTCCGGGCAGGTCCACGAGCTCGATGACGAGCCCCGATATGACGGAAACGCTCGCCGCGACCGACATGGAGGCCGTCGGGACGGAAGGCGCAGCCGCAGCGGGATCCCATGCGCCGAAGTTCGTTCCAGCGAGCGCCTTGAGCTCATCGATCGTCACGTCGCCGGCGACGGACAGCACGGCTCCGTCGGGGACCATGGACTCGCGGTGGCGCGCGGCGATATCGGCCGGCGTGATCGCGTTGATCGATTCCTCGGTCGCGGAGCGGCCGCGGGGCGAGTCGCCGAAGAGGGCGGCGGCGAGGCGCTTGCTTCCCAAGGACTCGGGGTCTCCCTTCTCCATCTCGAGGCCGGACAAGGAGCGCTGACGCATGCGCTCGAAGGCGGCAGAACTCTCCGCCGATCCGGACAGGCTTGACGGCTCGCGCACGATCTTGCCCATCAGCTCCATCGCGCGACCGAGGTTTTCCTTGAGGACGAGGACGGAGACCGTGGTCGCGTCCGAGCCGGCGGAAATCGACAGCGAAGCGCCGATGTCGTCGATCGCGTCCGAAAGCGCGGCAGCAGAGGGAAGTCCAGGCACGCCCTCTTTAGCCATGGAGGCGACAAATGAGGCCAGGCCATCCTTGCCGACGGGGTCGGCATCCGATCCGGCACGCGGGATCACTAGCGTGACCGCGACGAGCGGCAGGCGGTGGGACTCGATTAGAGACAAGCCGAGGCCGTTGGCCAAAACGGCTTTGGCCGCGGGCGCGATGGAAGACGAGGCGGACGCGACGAGGGGGGAAGGCTGTGAGCGGTCGGCGTCCGTTGCAAGCGGCGTGCCCTGCGCGGCGGCCAAGGTCGGTAAGAACAGCGCGGCAAGAATATATTTCATCACGGCTTCCTCGTAGCGGCGGGAGTAATGTTGACGATCGCCGAATTGGCGGGCGTGAGGCGGGAGGCGGCTTTCTTAATCGCGGCGGGGTCGATGGCCTCGATGCGCGCGGCTTCTCCGCCGATGAAGGTGTCGGGATCTCCGGCGACGGCTTCGCCCTCCGCGAGGTTCTGCGCGACGCCTTCGACATTCTGCAGGGCGTCGTACACCGCGGTCCGCATCTTGGCCTTGATACGGACGAGCTCCTGCGTGTCCGGGCCGTTCGCGGCGATGCGGGCGATCTCGGCGTGGATTGCCGCCTCGAGCTGAGCCATCGTCGTGCCGGGCGTCGGGATGGCCTGGATGAGAAGGACATCGGTCTCGGCGAGGCCGAAGATGCCGCCTTCAACCTGAACGGCGAGGGGATGCGGCCCTTCTTTAAGGGCCTTGGCCAGGCGCGCGCCGCGTCCTTCGGAGAGGATGGAGGCTAACGCGGAGGCTTCGTCCGAGCCGGGCTTGCCGCGGCCGGGAACCGGGAAGCCGATGACGAGCATCGGCATCGGGGCCTTGGGGTCGGTCACATTGCGCTCGCGGCGGCCGCCGAGATCGGTCACCGGTTTGGGGCTGACGGTGGGCGAGGCCGGTCCCGCGGGCAGGCCCTCGAACCAGAAGCGGACGCGCTCAAGCGTTTTCATCTCGTCGATGTTTCCGGCGATCGCGATGACCGCGTTGTTGGGCAGATAGTACTTGTCATGGAACTGGGCGACATCCTGAAGCGACGCGGCCTCCAGGTCCTGCATTGATCCGATCACCGGCCAGTTATACGGGTGCGGCGCGGGAAAAATCTGGGCGAGGACTTCGTCTGAGGCCGAGGAGTACGGTGCGCCGCCACGCTCGCGCTTTTCGTTTTCGACGATGCCGCGCTGCTTGTCGAGCGACTTCTGGCTGAGGCAGGCCTGCAGGAAGCCCATGCGGTCGGACTCCAGGCGCAACATCTCATCGAGGCCGCCGGCGGGAACCACGGAGTAGTAGTTCGTTTTGTCGTTGGCCGTGAAGGCGTTGGCCAGGCCGCCGAGGCGCTTGAACACGGCGTCGAAGTACTCGCCCTGCGTCGTGTGCTTGGAGCACTCGAACATATAGTGCTCGAACAGATGCGCAAAGCCCGTGCGACCCTTTTCCTCATTCTTCGAACCGACCTTGTACCAGATGTCCACCGCGACGAGCGGAGCCGAGTCGTCCTTATAAAGGAGAACGACCAGGCCGTTGGCGAGTTGATGGCGCTTATAGGTCAGGGCCTGCGCGGGCGAAGCCGCCAGGAGGGCAAGGAGCAAGAGGGATCGTTTCATGTGTGATTATTTTACGCGGGCGCGGCGTGAAGGCGTGAGGGACTTAAGGGAACTTTGGGGGAGGAAAAAGACCTAGAGGTTAAACGCGGCGGGAGCCGCGGCCTTCTGCTTTGTAGGCGCGGGCGAGATCGGTGCCGCGGCGGCGTACTCCCGACTTTCCGGCCTTCATTTTGAACATCGCGGCGTCGGCCGCGCGCACGAACTCGGAGGCGTCGCCCGACTTGGGAAGTTCGGCCACGCCCCAACTCGCGGTGACGCCTTCCTTGGACAAAGGTGCGGCGGTCTTGACGATACGGCGCGCGACGGTCGCGCCTTTGAGGGCGGTCGTACCGGGCAGAAGCAGGACGAATTCATCGCCGCCGTAGCGGAAGCAAAGGTCCACCTCGCGGCGCACGCTGTCTCCGATGGCCGTCGAGAAATCTTTAAGAATCCGGTCGCCCTCGAGATGCCCGCGCTTGTCGTTGACCTGCTTGAAGCCGTCGAGGTCGAAGACGATCATCGAGAGGGGATCTCCCTGGCGGCGGGAGCGGGCGGCCTCTTCGCGCAGGCGGTCATGAAAGTGGCGCTGGTTGTACAGGCCTGTCAAATCGTCGGTTCGGGTCATCTCGCGCAGACGGCGCTCGAGCTCGACGCGGTCGCTGATGTCCTTGGCGATGCCGAGCGTGCCGATCACGCGGCCGCGGGCGTCCTTGAGGAAGGAGAGGGACATGCTCACATGCAGGATCCGGTCGCCCGAGGCCTTCACGCGCATCTCGTGGTTGTGGACGCGTCCGTCGGGGCTCTCGCGCAGAAGCTTCATGAGGCGTTCTGCCGCAAGGCGGCCTTCAACATAGAAATCGTGGGCGGGACGGCCGGCGGCCTGGGCCGCGGTGAGGCCGAGCATGGCCTCCGCGCCGGGCGAAAAATAGATGACGCGGCCCGTGACATCCGTGGTGCAGATGAGATCGCCGGAGGAGGCCACGATGGCCTCGAAGTACTCCTTGACGCGGATGAAGTCGGTCGATAGCGCGATCAGCGGCCCGTGGGCTCGCTGGGTGATGTGGGGCATACTTGTATTTAACACGATTGGGGGGGTGGTAACAGGGGCGTAGGTCCCGACTGAAGGGGGGCCAAAGGGCCCAGGCGTAATCACAACACTTACTAGGGTAGCCGTAAAGGCGCAGGTCATTGAGATATACTTGGATCATCACCAAAGCGAAATACCCGAAGCTCTTTTTGATCGCGGCCGCGTCGCTGCTGGCGGTGGTCTGCGCCCTGTTGTACGGGATGACCCTCGCCGCGCCGCTCATCTATGATGACATCACGAACGTCCGCGACAATCCGCTGTGGGCCTACTCCGGATTTCAGATCCTTATCGCCTCGCTGTCGCGCGATTACTTCGCGCTGACCCTCGAGCGCACCTATCAGCCGCTGGTGACCCTGTTCCATTTCTTCACGCACGAAAGCCCGCTCAGCTATCGCCTCGCGGGTATAGCGCTGCATGCGTTTAACGGCTGGCTCGTACTCCGGGTAGGCCTGCGCTTGGGGCAGGATCGCCGCGCGGCGATGCTGGCGGCCCTTTTATTTTGCGCCTATCCGGCTTCCACCGAAGCGGTCAACATCTCCTCATTCAAAGGACATCTGCTGGGCTTTTCCTTCGGGCTTCTGGCGTTGGAGGCCTGGCTTGTTTATCTTGAGAACGGGGCGGTGAGAGTCTTGGCCGGTGCCGCGGCGCTGTACGGCGCCGCGTTGCTGTCCAAAGAGACGGCGCTCGCCGTGGGATTGCTCTGCGCGGCGGCGTGGGGGTGTTTAAACCGGAGGCGGGAGCGTCTGGCGGGGCTGGCCGTTCTGTCGGGAGTTTCCGCGGCTTACCTGGCGTGGCGCTTTGTCTGGCTGCGGCCGGCGGCGGGCTTCCCCGAAATTTTTCGGTACTCCGCGCCCGCCTCCCTGGCTTGGTACCTGCGCATGCTGGTTTGGCCCTGGCCGTTATGCCTCGAGCGGTCTTTGGGTCCGGGCGCTTGGGCCTGGGCCGTTTTGGGCGGGTACGCGGCGGGATTATGGGTGTTGCGCCGGCGGCCCCGCGAATTATGGCTGGCGGCGTGGATCGGGCTTGCTTCGACGCCGTTTCTTCATTTCGTCGCCTTTGCCAACTTCAGCCCTGTCGCTGATCGGTATCTGTACCTGCCCGTCGCGGGGTTCTGTCTATTGCTGGCGCAGCTCTCAAAGCGCTCCGCCGTCGCGGCACTTTGCGGGCTTCTCGTGGTTTGGGGCGGCGTCACGGAGACGCGCAACGGGCTTTACCGAAGCGAACGCTCGATCTTCGGTCAGACCTCATCCTGCGCGCCGACCAATCCGAGGGCGCAATCGCTCTACGGCCTGGCTTGCATGCGTGACGGTGATCCCGCGGCGGGCGAAGCGGCATTTCGTAGCGCCTTACGGTTGCGGGAAAGCGCCGGCTTGCATACCTTGCTCGGCGAAGCGCTGTTCCAGCAGGGAAAAGCAGATGACGCGCGGGGGCACTATCGGCAGGCGCGCGCGCTTGATCCTGAATGGGCGGCCCATTATCCCGGCGCCGCCGACCGCCTGACGGGTCGTTAGGAGGGCTTCTTGCGGCGCTCGAGCGCGGCGAAGGTCCGCTCGATCTTGCCCTTAAGCGCGTCGAGCTCGATGGGCTTGACCATGTAATCCACCGCGCCGAACAGCAGGGCGTCGTTGAGGGTGCCGGCGTCGGCGAGGCCTGAGATCACGATGATTGGAATGGCCGAGGTCTTCGCGTCGGCGCGCAGCTCGCGCGTGAAGCTGATGCCGTCCTGATCGGGCATCATGATATCCATGAGGATGATGTCGGGACGGCGTTTGGCCAGGGCTTCGCGCGCCTTCGCGGCGCTGGGCGCGCATTCCACATCGTAGCCGCTGAGGCGCAGGGCGTGGTCGTAGAATTCACAGACGGAGGCGTCGTCGTCGACCGCGAGGACGCGCTTCTTATCGTTGGCCATGAGTGGAGCCAGTATAGCCGCCTTCGACCCAGCTGTCCAGGCTCAGGCGCGCCGGCGCGGATTTCCAGGCCAGCCAGCACAGCGTGGACAGGCAGGTATCAAAGAGCATCGCCTGGAGCGGCGTCATGTGGATCGCGTCGCCGAGGCAGCCGCAATTGGGAAGCTTGATGCCTTTGGCCTGCACCATGACGAGCGCGAACAGGAACGAGGCGAACAGCGCTCCGGCCGCAACCGCGGTGGCGCGTAATTTAAGACCGAAGATCAGAGACCAGCCGATCAGCATCTCGACCCATGGCAGGAAGGTCGCGGCGGTCACGACCATTTCCCGGGGCAGGACGTCGTAAGAACCGACCACGATCGCGAACTCCTCGACCGGGCCGGCCGCCTTGGTGGCGCCCGCGTAGACAAGGACCGCGCCCACGAGCACGCGCGCCGCGAGGCCCACGGAAGGAGGAATTTTGGCGCTCATTTCTTCAGCTCCTTATCGACAAACGGCGTGCCGCGCTCAGACAGCTGCAGCGCGCCGACGAAACGTTTGCCGTTGATGAAGAAGGTCGGGGTTGAGCCGACCCAGGCGCTTTCGCCGTCCTTGTAGTCGGCGCTGACGGCCTTGTCGATCGCGGGGTCCTGGCGGCAGGCGAGCCATGCGGCGGAGTCGAGGCTGACCTTCTTGGCGTAGGCGGCCAGGCGCTCCTGGAACTTTTCGCTCGTCAATTTTTCGTCCGTCCAGTCATCCTGGTGGTCGTACAGCTCATGGTGGAACTCCCAGAATTTTCCCTGACGCCCCGCGCATTCGGCCGCGATCGCGGCGGGCCGGGCGCGGTGGTGCATGCGTTCCAACGGATTGTGCTTGAAGACGAGGCGGATTTTTCCGTCGTAGAGTTTGAGCAGCGTGCGCAGCGGCGGTTCGGCGACGCGGCAGGCGGGGCACTCAAAATCGGAGAACTCGACGATGGTGATCTTGGCGCCCGCAGGGCCGAGTTTGCGGTAATCGGGCGCGTCGGACGAGAAGGGTCTGCGGCTGCCGCGCGCGATATAAAAAGAGCCGACGCAGGCGGACAGCAGGAGCGCTGCGGAAACGACCAGTCGGAGCAGTTTGTCCATGACGAAAAAGATCATAGAAAATAAAGCGCCCCCTTGGCCGCACGGGCGAAGGGGGCGCTTGCTTTAAGAGACGCTATTTAACGAGTTTGACGGCGCTGGGCAAGCCGGCGCCCTGTCCGATGTCCGGCACGCCGGCGAGCTTGGTCGACGCGGCCTGAAGGGCCGCGCGCGCCTGTTCGGGCGTGGCTCCCTTGTGGGTCGCGACATACAGCGCCGTCAGGCCGGCCACATGCGGCGTGGCCATCGACGTTCCCGACAGCGTGTCGTAGCCGCCGCCCATGTAGGTGGACTTGACGTCCACGCCCGGAGCGATGACCGCGACCTGAGGCCCACGGCTGGAGAACGACGCGAGCTTATCCTTCGAGTCCGAGGCCGCGATGGCGATGGCGCCCGGATAAGCGGCGGGATAACCCACTGAAGAGCCGGAGTTTCCGGCGGCTGCGATGAGGATCACGCCGCCTTTGCGCATGGCTTCGACGGCATCGGCCAGAGCCTGGTTACCCTGGCTCGCCCCGAGGCTCATGCTGGCGACCTCCATCTTGTTCTCGACGGCCCACAGCATGCCGGCGATCACATCGTCGAAGGTCCCGGACCCGTTCGCGTCGAGAACCTTCACGCCGTACAGGTCGATCTGCGGCGCGACGCCGACCACGCCCTGATCGTCGTCCTTCGCGGCGATCGTGCCCGAGCAGTGCGTGCCGTGGCCGTTGTCGTCGTTGAAGGTCGCCGCGGTCGAGATCGCGTTCCAGCCGCCCTTGATGATGCCGGCGAGCTCGGGATGCGTCATGTCGATGCCGGTGTCGATGACCACCAGCTTGACGCCCTTACCGCGCGAGGTCTTCCATGCGGCGGGAGCCTGGACACGGGCGATACCCCACGGAGTCTCCTGCCCCGTGGCCGGAGCCTGAGGCCCGGGCTCAACGGCTTGCGGGCGCTTCTTCAGCGCCGCGATGCCCTTCATGATTCCGGCCGTCGAAGGAAGCGCGAAATCCGTTCCACGCGCGTCGGCCATCGCAAGCCAGTTGATCTTCGGGTCAAGGTCTACACGCTTGACCTCGGCCAACGCACGCAGCTTGTTCTCTGCGATGCTGACCTGCGTGGGATGCTCGATGACGACCGCGTTGATCAGCGGCAGCTCGCGCACCACGGTTCCGCCCGCGGCCTTGGCCAGCGCCACGCGCTGCGCCGGGCTCGTGCCCGCTTGAAAGACGACGATACGACGCTCGGACGCGGACGCGACAGAGCCAATCACCAGGAGCGACAGGGACAGCAGCCCCGTCAGTTTTAAACCTCGAACCATAACACCTCCGTAACCGTCTCGCCGCGACCCCTCGCGGCGCCCGACCAAAAACCATATAACATATTTCTAGGCCGCAAGTCCTATATCAATCTAGGTCTTTTGGGTAAGGTTATCCACAGTGGGGATAACCTGTGGATAAGGTTCGTTTCCTCTTCTAAACGAGCTATCTATGCCTGCGCTGGCGGGCAACTTGTTTCAAGGTCGCGGTAAATACGCCGCCTAGGGAAGCCGCGCGGACCACCACGCGACCATCGCGTCGAACGCCGCCTTGACCTTGGGATCGTCGAGCTTTTTCTTGGAGGAGGTCTCCACCATCTTCTTGCTTACCGCGAGGGTCAAAGTCGTGCACTCCGCGCTCTCGACAACGCCGTTGCCATCGGTCTTGAAGGTCCAGTTGTCGAGGACCTTCCCGTCGGGCTTCGCGGGCACCCGTTCCGAGGAGACGAAGGCGGCAAAAGACACCCCAAACCCGTTGTTGCCGTCAGGCGTGCCGTAGATGTGAAGCCGCATGTGCTCGTACTTGGAGCTGGCGTCTTTTTCGAGACCGGCCTCGAGCGTGAATTCCGTCAACGACCCGACCTTCGACTCGTGGCCGTCGTTACTCGCGGTGTCCATCATGCGTGCAAAGACGGCCTTGGGCACCGCAAGGCGCGGGGCGGCGTTCGAGGCGGCGGCGGCGGGAACGGCGAGCGCTGCGACGGCGGCGAGCAGTAGGGTTCGCATGGTTGGCTCCTTATTTTCCCGAGTACTTGCGGCCCGCAAGTGCCCGCTCCTCAACGGTCATGTACTTCGGATCGATTTCGGCGCCTTGTTCGCCGGTCGACGCGAAGTTTTTCTTGAGTCGTCTGATGTAGATCCGAGTTGCGACGAACGACCAGATCGCGTTCTTCTTGCCGCGCGTGGCCAAAGTCTCGAGGCTCAACTCATCGGGATCCCCGCCGTTGATCGTGTGGATGACGCCGTCCGCTGCCGCCCACCTCGCTTCCGGCGAGGCCGGATCGAGGCCGTTGGTCCGCAGAAACTCTTGCGCGGAGGATGAGAGCTTGCCGGGAACGGCGGGCGCGCCCCACGACGAGGCCCAGGCTTTGTTGCTGAGCCTGCCCGCGGCCCTGAGCGTCACCTGATCCTGGCCCTCACTGCTCCAATCGATGTAGCGAATGTCGAGATCCTTCGGGCGGTCGGTGAACTTGAGCGCCTTGCCGGCGGCGACGAAAGCCGTGGCCGCGCGAATGTATCCGCGAGCGACGAGGTAGCGTTCGGCGTCGGACGGTTTCGACGCGGCGAGCTCCGCGTATTTTTCGCGCTCTTCAGGGGTCGGCAGTTCGCTCGAGGTGAGGGCCGCGGCGTTCGAGGCGGCGGGAACGGCGAGGGCTACGACGAGCAGCAGGGTTCGCATGGTCATCTCCTATTTCTTCGAGGTCGCGCTCAGGTAGCGCTCGAGTTCGGACTTCGTAAAGACTTTCGAGGCGATTTGCGCGAGCACCTTGGAGCGCGGGGCTGCGTCCGGCTCATCACGCGCAGTGTTTCTGGGCAGATTGTTGAGGAGCGGTTTCATCTCATCCAAAATGCGTTTACGGCGGGCTTTGATGACTGATATGGGGGCCTTTGACACATCGACGAGCTTATAGGCGGCCTCGATAAGTCCCATGATCGCGAACGAATCGCAGCCATTTTTTATCAGGCAACCATCCTTGGCGTTTACAAGCGCGAGATAAGTTCCTTTGCCGAATTGCTTGTCGAAGGTGTCGGCGCGTTCGCTCTCGGCCTGCGCGAAGCGGAGCTTGATGGCCTCCGGGCTGTTCTCCGGCAAAGTGGTCGTCGAGCTTGAGGCGCCCGTGAAGATTCCTTCCGAGGCGTTCAACCGGTCCATCGCCAGATCCAAAAGCCTGTTCTTCTCTATATTGGGGCGGTCATCCTCGGCCTTCGCAGGCAGCGCCCCGCTGTAGGCCGGGACGCTCAAAAGCAAAAGGAGGGGGAGGCTGTTCATATTCATGTCCATTTTACGAAACGGGCTTCAGCAAGTAACTCGTTGTACGCCCGCCGCCGTCGTCCTGAGTCAGGATGCTCCGGCTTATCAGGTCCTGGATGTCGCGTAGGGCGGTGTCGTGCGAACACTTGTTCAGCGCCGCCCATTTTTTCGTCGTCAGCTTCCCCTCGAATTCCTCGAGGAGCATGTTTAAAATCTTGCTTTGGCGGGAATTGAGAGCCGCTCCGCCGTGCGTCTTCCAGAATATCTCTTTACTCAGCACTGCGGCGAGCGCTCCTTCCGCACCGGCGAACGCGCGATCCAGGCAGCCCAGGAACCATGTCAGCCAGCTCGTGATCTCGAGCCCGCCCTTGCCGGCCAGCTCGAGCTCCTTGTAATAGTCGTCCCGGTCACGCCGTATCTGGGCGGACATGCTGTAGAAGCGCCTGGCGCTGTTTTCAGACCGCGCGAGGGCGCGATCGGCGATGGCGCGCGCGACACGCCCGTTGCCGTCGTCGAACGGGTGAATCATCACGAACCACAGGTGCGCGATCGCGGCCTTGAGCAAAGGATCAAGTGCGTCCGCGCCGTTCTCCCAGTTCAGGAAAGCCGACATCTCCCGCTCAAGGCGCTCTGCCGCCGGCGCCTCATAGTGCACCTTGGGTTCGCCGAGATTGTCAGACACGACCTGCATCGGCCCGCGCTTGTCGTCGCGCCATGCTCCGATCGTCAGGTCGTCCCGGCCTGGAAAGAGCCCCGCATGCCAACGGAGCAGGCGTTCGCAAGTCAGGGGTTCGCCGTAGTTGCCGGTCGCGTCCAAAGTCATTTCCACCACGCCATCCACATGCTTATCCGAAGGCACGAGTCCGGCGATGTCCAGGCCGAGCCTTCGCGCTATCGATGAGCGCACCTTGGTGATCGCGAGAATTTCGCCCTCGATCTCACTCGTCTTCACGACTTCCAGCGTGAGCGACTCGAGCTCCGCGTGGCGGCGTAGGGGCCGGCCGAGGTTCTCCATCTGTCCAAGAAATCTTCCTTGCCGAAGGCGCAAAGCGGCCAGGAGGGGTGCCAGTTCATCCTGGTTCCATTTGAAATGCGGCCAGCCGTCGAGTTCGTGGATGTAGCTCATTCTACGCACTAGATGCGTATATTATGAGGCCGATTAGACGCATTGTCAAGATTATTCTACGCATGATATGCGTAGAATAAGCGTTCTAATTTACACAACATTGGATTCTAGCCGACGATTTACTTCGAGGTCGCGGTGAACACGCCGTTCCAGTCTTTCTCGGGCGGCTCGGTGCGGAAGGCTTCCATGCGCTCTTCGTAGAGGTGGTAGAACTTGTCGAGATGCCAGGGCGCGGCGAGCGTGCGCGCCTCGATCAGGAGCTTGGCGGCTTCGTCAAAGCGAGCGGAGCGGTACGCCTTCAGAAATTCCGAGTGCTTCGCGGCGAGGGCGAGGAACGGAGCCGACTGCGCGACGGCCGGGTCGCCGAGCAGGACGAAGATGTTGACGGGCCGGGTCTTGCCCTTGACCTTGATCAGGTCGAGCTCGATTGCGGCGAAGTCCGGGGTCTGCTCGCGCGTGAGCGGGCCGATGATGATGTGCACGCCGTAGGTCTTCGACTGGCTTTCGAGGCGCGAGGCCAGGTTCACATCGTCCCCGAGAACGGTGTAATCGACGCGAAGCGTCGAGCCCATGTTGCCGACGACGGCGGGGCCGGTATTCAAGCCGGTGCCGATCTCGATGAGCGGCAGGTCGATGCCCTTGGCCTTGGCCTCGGCCTGCCACTGGGCGTTGAGCTCGGCCAAGCGGGAGTGCATCTTCAGCGCGGCCTGGCAGGCTCGCCGGGCGTGGTTGGGGACGGTCACGGGCGCGTTCCAGAAAGCCATGATGCAGTCGCCGATGTACTTGTCGATGGTGCCGTCGTGCTGAAGGATGATCTCCGTCATCGGCGTCAGGAAGTTGTTGATGAAGACGGTCAGGCCGTGCGGATCGAACTTTTCCGAGATCGTCGTGAACCCGCGGATGTCACAGAAGTGGATGGTCAGCTCGCGCGTTTCTCCGCCTAGCTGGACCGCGCCGGGGTTCTTCGCCAGGTTCTCGACGACCTTCGGCGACAGGTAGCGGCCAAAGGTGTCGGTGATGCGGCGCTTGTCGCCTTCCGTGCGCACGAAGCTGACCGCCGACCAGGTGGCGTACACCGTGAACAGGCCGAGGGAGGGGAGCAGTGGATCGAGGAGCCAGAGCCACGCCGTGAACGCATGCCACGACAGCCCGACCGAGAGCGCGATCGCGACGGCGGCGATCGGTCCGGACCACAGGGCTCCGGCGCGGCTCAGGACCACGAGCAGGAGCAGCCCGAACGCGAGCAGGTAAATGAACTCGGCGCCGAGCGCCCAGTCCGGGCGCGACAGGAAGGTCTGGGTGATGATCTGCTCGGCCACATTCGCGTGGACTTCGACGCCGGGCGCGGCGGGATTGAGCGGCGTCGCGCGGATGTCCTTGAGGCCGGTGGCGCTCGTGCCGATGAAGCAGATCGAACCCTCGATGAGGGAGCGGTCGAAGTCCTTTTCGAACAGCTTCCAGGCCGGGATCGAGCGTCCGGGCGCCGTGCGCGTGTAGTAGACCCAGATCGCGCCGCCCTCATCGGTCGGAACCGTGAACTGGCCGACCTTGAGCGCGGTGATGCCGGTGTGCTGGCCGCCGGACAGTTCCCCACTGGCGCCCGTGGCCTTCACGGCGAAGTTCGGTGCGCCTTGGGCCACGCGCAGCGCCTCGAGCGCGAGCGACGGAAGTAAAGTCTTGCCGCGGCGGAAGAGCAGCGGCGTGCTGCGGATGACCTGGTCAAACTCGGGCTGAAAGCCGACATTGCCCAGGCCCGCGGCCGCGGCTTCAAGACGGGGGAGGTTTGAGACCGCGCCCGGGTAGTCGCGAAGATAGGAGAGCGGTCCGTCGCCGCCGAACGCGAAGACGGCCTTGGCGGGCGGGCGGACCTCGTTGTGGTCGCCGATGAGCACGAAGCCCAGCACCACCCGGCCCTTCTTCAGCGTCGCGGCCAGGAGGTCGTCGTGGTCGGGAAGCTTGGACACGCGGTCCTTCAGCGCGGCGAACTCCGGCGTTCCCGGCCAGGTCGCGGCGATCCGGCCGGGGGAGGTTCGGTCCGGCTCGGAGAAGAAGATGTCGTAGGCCGTGACCGAGGCGCCGAGCGCCTGCAGGCGCTGCTCCAGGCGCGCGACCTGCGTGCGCGGCCAGGGCCATTGCCCGAGCTTGGCGAGGGACTCGTCGTCGAGGTCGATGATGCGCACGCCCGCGTCGGCGTAGGGGCGCGGCTTGAGCTGCTGGAACGCGTCGAAGGCGCGGTGCTGGAGCCAGACGACCCAGGAGAGCCCGGAGACCTGGAGGATCAGCACGCACGCGAGCGCGGCCGCGGGAAGTGCCCAGTGCGTGCCGCGCGCGGCGCTCGCGTGGCCCTTCTTCATCCAGGCGGTGGATCTCTGTCTCAGCGACATGGCCGCGATTGTAGGATATATAGAGGAATGTGTTAAAATTACGACCATGAAATCGATCCTGTCCCTTCTCCTGTTGGCCGCCGTGTCCGCGTCCGCGCAGAATGCTCCCAATGTCGACCGGGAGAGCCAGGACGCCTCGCGCCGCGGCGCCGCCGAAAAAAAGGCCGCCGCGCTGGCCTCTCAGGCGGCCGTCGTTTCGTCAGACGAGATCACCTTCGAGTCGATCCTCGCCGCTCCCGGCGACCTTGACCTCAACGAGCGCTTCGCGCGCCAGCAGATCAACCGCGGCGACCTCCGTGGCGCGGCGACGACCCTCGAGCGCATCCTGATCCTCGCTCCGGGGCGCGACCGTACCCGCCTGCTGTACGGCGCCGTGCTCTACCGCCTCGACGCGCTGCAGGACGCCGAGCGCGAGCTGCGCATCGTCCTCACTCGCCAGGCGCCGCCCGATGTGATCGCCGAGGCCAACGCCTACCTGAAGCTCGTGGAGGGGCGCCGGCGCAAGACGCACTTTGACGCGCGCGTCAGCCTTGGCTACGGCTACGACGACAACCGCAACTCCGCGGCCTCTTCAGACACGAACCTCTTCTTCGGCGCGCCGGTCGTCCTGAACCCCGACTCCCGCCGCCGCGACGACACGAATGTCACTTTCTCCGGCGCCCTCGGCGTGTCCCACGACTTCGGCGGCTCCAAGCCGCAGAAGGCGTTCGCCGGCGTCAGCTACTATCGCGGCGAGCAGACCCTCATCAACTCCCTCGACCTTCAGGCCTACAGCGTCAACGGCGGCTTCGCCCTCCACTCCTTCGGCTTCGAGTTTACGCCGACGCTCGGCTTCGACCATGTCCTTCTGTCTCAGAGCACCTACCTTCGAGACTTTTGGCAAGGCTTGCGCGTGTCGCGCCGCATCCGCCCGCGCCTCGAGCTGTACGCCGACTTCCGCCGCGAGGACCAGGGATTCGTGCGCACGCGCCTCGTGCCCGCGGCCGAGGAGCGCACCGGCGAGCAGTGGGACTTCAATCTCGGCGCGAACTGGGTCGCCACGCCGCGCGATCGCTTCGGCGTCATGGTCGGCCATCGCCGCAAGCACGCGCGTGCCGTGGCTCAGGCCTATCGCCGCGAGTCGCTCAGCATCGAGTACACGCGCCTGCTGGGGCGCGGGATGTTCCTCGCCGCAGGCCTGACCGGACAATTCGATCGTTATGACGACGCGGATCCGTCGATCATCAGGCTCGGCCGCAGCGACGACGCGATGATCGCCCAGCTGCTGTTCGGCGCGCCGTTGAAAATTCTGTGGAAGCCGCTCGACGGCTTCACCGGGACGCTCGGATACGAGCGTTTTCGCCAGACCTCGAACATCGTCAACTACGAGTACTCCAACAATCGCCTGACGGCGATGATCGCGTATAAGTGGGGAATCTAACATGATCAAAACTTTTGTCGCCGTACTGCTGCTCGCGCCCGCGGCCGCCGTCGCTGCCTCGGTCGCGGCTCCCTTGAACATCGGCATCGCCTCCGCCGTGAGAGGTGCTGTGAAGGCCACCGCGCCCGGAGCCGCCGGCCGCGTCGTCGAGACCGGCAAGCCCGTGTACTCGCATGACAAAGTCACCACCGGTCCCGAGGGCAAGCTTCAGATCCTACTCATGGACCAGACCAGCTTCACGATCGGCGCCAACAGCGAGATGGAGCTCGACGAGTTCGTCTTCGATCCCGCCACCAACGCGGGCAAGGTCTCGGCCAAGATCATCAAAGGCGCGTTCCGCTTCGTGACCGGCAAGGTCGCGCGCCGGGACCCGTCGAGCATGCAGGTGGCGACCCCGGTCGGCACGATTGGTATCCGCGGCACGATGACGGCGGGCAGCGTGAGCGACACCGAAGGAACCTTCGTCCTCCTCGGCCCCGGCCCGGAGAACAACGCCGATGAGAAATCGGGCGGAATCACGGTCAAGAACGACAAGGGCTCGACGGATGTGGACAAGGACGGCTGGGGCGTGACCGTCAAGGCCGGCGAAGCTCCGAGCCCCGCGTTCGAGCTGAAGCCGGGCCAGCTGGAAGGCATCCTGGCGGGCGTCGGTTCGACTCCGAAGGGCGACTCGAAGGACGACTCCGCGGCCGGCGAGTCGACGGACAAATCCTCCGGGCAGGGCACGGCGGATGGCAAGGACACCGAGAGCGACGCCTTCGAGGTCCTGGACGCCTCGCAGGACGACACGAGCCGCTTTGCGTCTCAGCAGTTCGGCGCGCCGACGACGGCGACCTGGGACGAGGTACGCGGCATTCCCGGCGGCACGGGCAAGTACACCGGCTCCGGTTCCTATTACAACTGCACCGGCGGCACTTGCGGAACCAGCGTGCTGGGGACGACGACTTTTGCGATGAACATCGACTTCGGCGCCCGCACCATCGGCGGCGGCAGTTCCGCGATCACCATGACCTCCGGCGGCAACGGCATCAACAGCTCCTCCATCTCTTCGCTGTCCTACGCGAACTTGGGCGGCGACGCCAAGCTCGACATGACCAGCGCGATCAGCGCCGCGGCCGGCAACTTCAACGGTACGACGATCGAGCTGATCAATTCCGGCGGAGTGACGGCGGGTACGGCCAGCCTCGATGTGCGGGCCGTCAACACCTCGTTCCCGTCGACGACCCTTGGCGGTCCCGTCACCGGAAATCTCGTCCCCTAGCGCACGCCGACCGCGCGCCCCGGATGGACCGGAAGACCTAGACAGTGACTGGGTCTTTTGCTAGGATTGCCCCAGACGCAACCTGGAGGGCACACCGAGATGAACATGACCCACCTGACCTTGACCCTCGCGCTCGCCGCGAGCCTCGCCGCACCCGTCCTTGCCGAAACTCCCGCCGTGAACTTTGATCAGGGCATCGACGCCGTCGCGATTCTCGCGCAGGCGAAGACCGGCGCCAAAGCCGACGCCTCTGAGCCCAAGGTCGTCGAAGCCATGTACCCGGGCGGGCGCCGCACTTTGCCCGACTGCGTGACCGTCTCCTTCGGCGCCAACGATCCCGCCGCCTCGCCCACATTCTCGCTCAACAGCCAGGAGTGGGTCGAGGAGTGCTACCAGACCGGCGATCCCCGCAACGGCGGCGGACGCCAGTGCTACGAGCGCCCGGGCATGAGCTATCACGAGTTGGCCTCGGTCACGATCCGCGACCGCCAGGCCCTGCTGCCTTGGGAGCGCGACACCTTCCGCGTCTGCCTCGACGGCCCGTGGCTGAGCATCAACGGACTCGAGACCGCTTACGACTATACGCTTGTCTCGGGCGGCAGCTACAACGGCGCTTACATCCTGGCTCCGGGCCGCAAGGTCGCGCAGCGCCCCGACCCGGTCGGCGTGCTCGGCGACCTCGACTCCTCGATGAAGCTCACGCTGAAGGACAAGTGGGCGGCGTACTATCCCGGCGAGAGCATCGAGATCAAGTACACGCTCAAGAAGGACGTGCCGAATTGGTTCGACCCGACCATCGCCGAGGGAACCCTGAGCGCGGCCGTCGCTGAGTCCTACTCCGTGGACCTCTCGAAGAACAAGTTCGAGAACGGCAAGAGCTACTATGTGGAGTACTCGATCCGCCGCGTCGGCAAGGTCTCCAAGGATTCGTTCACGAAGACGCTCGAGACCAACAAGACGGCGCACGCCGTGATGTCTCTCGCCTTCAACAAGTAATCTGTCGAGCCGTGAAATGAGAGCCCCGCCGGGGAAGCCCGGCGGGGCTTCTTATTTTCTGAGAAACGGCGCGACGGCCCGCAGATTGGCGCGGGCCTCGATGGAGCGAGCATCCTTCTTCAGCGCCGCGCGATACAGGGAAGCGGCCTCGTGGAAGGAGCCTCTCCGCGCCAGGACGTTCCCAAGGTTGACCTGGGCGTTGGAGAGGGCTGGATCAAGGCGCAGGGCTTCCCGGTAATGCCGCTCCGCGTCCGCGGTTCGGCCCTCCGCCAGGAACGCGTTGCCCCAGTTATGATGCGCTTCGGCGCGCGCGGCCGGATCATAGAGCGCGGCGCGGTACTGGGCGACGGCCTCCGCCGTCCGTCCCTTTCGGGCGAGCATGAGCCCGAGATTGTTGTGGGCGCGGCCAAGCCCCGGTTCCAATCCGAGTGCGACTGCGTACTCGCGCTGCGCCTCGTCGCCGTGCCCGGCCCGCGCGAGCGCGTCCGCGAGGTCCACTCGCCACGAGGCGCGCCCCGGCTCTGCGAGCACGGCCGACCGCAGCAGAGCGGTCCCCGTGACGATGTCCACCTTGGTTCGCGAAGCGCCGAGCAACGCGTAGAGCTCGGCGGAGGGCGCCGCGGCGAGGCCGAGACGCCAGGCCTCGCGCGCCTGGATCTCGGCGCCTTGCTTCTGGAGGGCGGCGCCGAGATTGACATAGACGGTCGACGCCGCGACCGGGTCCCGGACGGACTCCCTCAGGAGAACGATCGCTTCTTGCGTCCGGCCCGTGCGGAGCAAGGCGCCTCCAAGCTCGCCGCTCGCGACGGCGCCCGGAGCCCGGGCCGCCGCGGCGGACCAGAGAGTCCAGGAGTCCTGCCAGATGCCGCATTGTCCCCACGCCGCCGCGGCGAGGGCCAGAAGCCAGGCGGCGGCGAGCGCGCGGCCCGCGCGGCCGCGGTCGAGGGCCGCGCCGAACAGGACGGCGAACGCGAGCCCGGGAAGATAGCTGAAGCGGTCGGCCGCGGCATAGAGGATGCCGTGCTGAATGAGGCCCAGCATCGGCAGAAGCATCAGCGCGTAGACGGCGAGCCCGGCGGCGATCGCGGGGCGACGGCGAGCCGATGCCGCGACGGCCCCCGTGATCCCGGCGACCAGCGCGGCGCAGGCGACGAGCTCCCACGAGCCCCGGCCGAACCATGGGAGCGGCGGATAGTAGGGGGAGAGTCCGGTGGGCCACAGTGTCTTCAACGGGTAGAAGAGCAGGCCGTACAGCGCCCGCGAGACCGTCCAGGCGAATCCCGGAGATGTCTGGCGCGTGATGACTCCCGCGGCGCCGGCGGCGAGAAGGCCGACGGCGAAGGCCGACGCGGAGAGAAGGAACAGCGGCGCGAGCGCGCGCCAGACCGGTCGCTGGGAGCGGCCGCCCCATTTTCGCGGATTGGTGGAGAGGCGGCCGAGGGGATGCATCTCAAGGACGACGAGGGCGAGCGGCAGGGGCAAAGACGACGCCTTGGACATGAGAGACAACGCGAACGCGGCGGCCGCGGCGCGGGTCCGGCCCTGCAGATGGGCAAGGACCGCGGCCACGCAGAAGAAGCCCGACAGCAGGCCTTTTCGGTCGGAGACCCACGCGACCGATTCGACGCGCAACGGGTGCAGCGCGAAGAAGAGCGCGGCGAGCAGCGCCGCCCAGCGGCGGCCTTCGAGCAGGCGCAGGCACGCGAAATAGAAAAGCGCGGCCGTGGCCGAGTGGATAAGAAGGTTCGTCAGGTGGAAGCCCGCGGGCTCGAGCCCCCAGATACGGTGATCCAAGGCGAGGCTCAGCCAAGAGACCGGCTGCCAGATTCCGCCGAGGACGGAGGTGGCCATCGCGTGAAGATGGTCCATGCTCAGTCCGCGTATCAAAGGGTTGTCGACGATGAGAAGGGAGTCGTCCCAGCTGACGAAGCCGGCCGACAGCGCCGGCGAGAACGCCGCGAAGGCGGCTGCGGCGACGAGAAGGCCGAGGAGCTTGTCTTGCCGGTTCACAATGGCAGAGCTTGGGGGGAGGCCGTCTCCGGCCTGGGGAGCGGCTTGAGTCGGGACAGGAGAAAGACCGCCATTGAGAAGGCGAGCAGGAGAAGGTAGCGGACGGTGTAATGGACAGTCCGGCCGCTGATCCCTCGCGGTCCGCCGCGCTCGACGGCGACGACGGGGACTTCGACGACCCGCAGGCGCGCGGCGAAGAACTGAAGGAGGGTCTCCTGGATGTAGTCGTATTTGAAGCGAGGCCGCGCCGCGCCGATGGCCGCCTTGTTCAGCGCCCGGATGCCGCAGGAAAGATCGGTGAGGGGCGCGTCGACGGCGAAGCCGACCGCGGACGCCAGCAGCTTCAGCGCGGCGGCCTTGCACGCCCCCAGGTATGCCGGGCGACCCGCCAGGAAACGGCTGCCGATGGCCGCGTCGGCGGCGCCGCGACGAACGGGCTCGAGCACACGCGGAATCTGGGCGGGATCGAGCTGTCCGTCGGCGTCGATGTGCACGAGGTAGTCGAAGCCCTCCATCCGCGCGAGCTCGAAGCCGCGGCCGAGCGCCGCGCCGACGCCGAGGTTGGCGTCGAGCGAGACGACGCGCGCGCCGGCGGCCCGGGCCTGGGAGGCGGTGTCGTCGGAAGAGCCGTCATCAACGAGAACGATCTCCACTCGCGCGTCCTTAATCGGCAGTGCCCGTATGCCGTGGAGGACTTCCCGTACGCGGGCGCCTTCGTTGTACGCCGGCAGCAGGATGCAGATTTTATCCAAGAGGTTTGCTCGCTTGAAAAAGGACGAATCGTGTGGGGTGAGCGGCGACGGGGATCGTGATGAGGCCGGGGAAGGTTCCGCCCAGGGGATCGGACCACCCGGTTACGGCGGGAGCGGTGATCTCGACTCGCGACGGAGAGATTCGGCAGGCTTCCGCCAGGAGGGCCCGCATGGAAGCCCGCGACTGAAAGTACACCATGGGGACCCCGGCGAGCTTGAGCAGCGCCGAGACGGGCCGGAAGACAAAAGCTTCAAGCGCATAGAGGGCGGAGCCCAGCACCGGCTCGTACACGATCAGGTCTCCGCCCGGCCGCAGCGTCCGCCAGCCTTCGGCGAGGGCTTTGAGCCGTCCGGTCCTGGTCGCGTCCAGCGTTTCGGCGGCGATGTGGTGCAGGGAGAGATTGAACAGCACGACATCGAAGCTCTCGTCCGCGCAGTCCTTCATGTCGCGCGCGTCCGAAACGATTTTTCGGATGTCGTCCGAGGGCAGCCGCTTCAGCATCTCAGGGGAGATGTCGAGGACGGCGACCGCGGAGGCGCGCGTCCGGTCATAGGGGAAGACGCCCCCGTTGCCTACGTCCAGAACTGAGCGGCCCGACACGCGTTGGTTGAGCGCGTCGCGCACGGCCCCGTACAGCGGTTCGAGCGTCCCCGCCGCGCCGGCATAGCGGCCGGCGATGGAGTCGAAGTGGTCGGTGGAAATCTTGTCGTGCATGGCGTCGGGGGACCACTCATTATACATACACGGGCGCCCCAACCCGTCTTGCGCGTAAAGAAGAACCCCCGCCGGGAAAGCCCCGGCGAGGGTTGGTTTCCCCTGGTGAGGGAAGAGCGGTTTACGGGAGGAAGATCTGCGAGCCGTAGGCGACGACCATGACCTGGACCGGTCCCTTGCCGGCGTTGACGGTCACGAAGCCGTTGTAGGCCTCCACCTGCGCGCCGGTGGCGTCGGTCTTGACGGTGACGGCCAGGCCTTCGGCGGCGCGGATGTCGGTGATCTTGAGGTCGGGATTGCGCGTCAGGCACTTGCCGTAGATCTTGACGAAGTCCTCGCCGCTGCGCACGTCGCGGACAACGGTCAGGAGCATGCAGCCGTCGATCGCCTTCTGCAGGGTGCTGACCGACGCGGGCGCGATCTCGTCCTTCGTCAGAACCTTGACCGTGTGGCCGAACAGCTGGCCCTGGCGGCGGGCGAGACCCGCGAGAAGGTCACGGTGGCCCTTCGAGCCCGCGGCCATGTCAGTCTTGATGAGCAGTCCGGTCTTGCCGGGCTGGCCGCTCTGCGGAGCGGACAGGAAGCCGGCTTCGATGGTGGCCTTCGCGGCGTACTTCTTGGCGACGGCGTCCATGCAGGGCTTGATGAGATCGGTGGACTCGTCCAGGTTAAACTGGCGGATGGTCTTGATGTCAAGCACGCCGCACGCGCCGACGCCGGCGAAGGCGTCTTCGGCGACAAAGGGGTGAAGGGCGTCGGCGACTTGGGTTTCGAAAGATTGGGCGCGAGCGGAAACGGCGGCGATCAGCGCGACGAGGACCAGCAGGTTTTTCTTCATGATCCTATGATGCCCGAAAGGCCTATGTAAGACTTAGGACTTTAGTCAATAAGCGCGGTTGATCTAGATCAAATGTGGAAACGCGACGGGAGCGTTTCTAGAATTTGACGGCGGGAGCCTTCGCGGCTTCGGGAGCGGCGGCGAAGTACGGGCGCTCTTTGAATCCGCCGAAGCCGGCGACGAGCGCGCCGGGGAAGCGCTTGATCGCGGTGTTGTAATCCTGGGCGGCGTTGTTGAAATCCATGCGCGCGACAGCCACGCGGTTCTCCGTGCCCTCGAGCTGGACCTGCAGGTCGCGGAAGCCCTGCGTGCTCTTGAGCTCGGGATACTTTTCGACGACGACCATCAGGCGCGACAGCGCCGAGGACAGGCCGCCCTGAGCTTCCTCGAACTTCTTGAACGCGGCGGGATCCTCAAGCACGCCCTTGCCGAGCGTGACCTGGCCGACCTTGGCGCGGGCTTCGACGACGGCGGTAAGCGTGTCCTTTTCGAATTTGGAGGAGCCCTTGACGACCTCGACGAGGTTGGGAATGAGGTCTGAACGGCGCTGATATTGATTTTCGACGCCGGCCCAGGCGGTTTTCACCGCCTCGCTCTTGCCCACGATCCCGTTGTAGGCGCCGACCGTCCAGAGGACGACGATGAGTGCGGCGAGCGCCACGGCTCCGAGGACGGCGGCGATGATTTTCATGATGGAATTATATATCACTTCCAGCCGGAGCAGCGCTTGGACACCCACTGATAGAGCGCCGGCTTGTCGAGCTCGGCCTGCGCGCTCGTGAGGTCCTCCTTATATTTCTCGTAAACGGGAGTCACCACCTTGCGGATCTTTGCGTTGAGCGCGGCCTCGGCCTGAGCGAGGTCGGAGGTCTCGAGAGGGTTGCCTTTCGCCGGCAGCCACTTGGCGGTCTTGAGCGCTTCCTCGACTTCCTTGACGGCCGCGCTCAAGTGTTCGCTGTGCACCCGCTCATGCTCACGCTCGTGGGCAAGCACGGCCAGGTACTCGCAGGAATTCTCGGGGTACTCCCTTGGCACGAAGATCTGAATCGACGCCGGCGTCATATCCACATGAACCTCATCAAACCAGACGCAGCTCCGGCCCAGCGTCGTTTTCCTATTAACGAGGGTGCGGAAAGCCAACTGGTGCTCGACCTCGGTCAGCCCCTGCTGTTTGCCGGCGCCGCCTGGACCGAGCGCCTCGGCCGCAATTTCGGCCAGGCCCAGATCCCGGCGCAAAACGGTGGGCCGAACTTTCGCCTCTACGCGTATAACCGCGGACCGGTCAAATCCCGGATCGTGGGGGCAGGCGGATTCGCTGTGCGAATCCCGGCGGCCGCAGCCGCTCGCTATAAGAAGAAGGAGAACCGCAGCGTGTCGTGAGCTCAGTATTTGATGCGGTGCAGTTCGAAGTTCTTTCCGCCGAGCTCGACCGAGCGCGCGTAGGCGCGCTTGATGCGCGCCGGGAGTCGCTTGGCCACCTCGCCGGTCACCAAGATCTCCTCGGCGGAGGCCAGGTCTTCTCCGATTTTAGAGGCGATGTTGACCTTGTCGCCGAAGATTCCGTCTTTCAGGCGAAGAATGCTGCCGTGGTGAAAGCCCATGCAGAGTTGGAACTGGTCTCGATCGGTCTTGCCTGTGTTGAATTTGGCGAGCAATCGCTGCATGGCGATCGCCGCGTTAACGCCCTTGACCGGATCGTCGAATGTGGCCAGGAGGTTGTCGGCGCCGCGTGAGATAACGGTTCCATGGTGCTTCGTCACGATCGGCTCGACCCGGTCGTAGACATCCGTCATGACGGCGAGGAAATGAAGGATGCCGTACTGATGCGTTCGGCGCGTGAACCCTGAGGAGTCGCACATCATGACCGTTGTCTCGCTAACGCACAGCTTCTCGATTTCCCGGTCCAGGGAGTCGGCATTGGCCTTCGTACGGCCGCGCAGGCGTTCGAACAGCTGTTCCGTGGTGGGACGGGTCTTCGGCTTCTTTTTCATCAGCGCGATTCTAGCATGTCGCGCGTCGCCCGGCCTGCATCGGCGTTTTGTAGACTCTTTGCGGTGAAAAAGAAAAAGCTCCGGCGCGGGCTGCCGGTCAGCGTGTTTAAGCTCGACAATGGCTTGACCGTCGTCGTCCAGGAAGACCGCTCCGCGCCTTTGGCCGCGGTCTCCATCACATACAAGGTCGGCTCGCTCGATGAGGAGAAAGGCCGCGCCGGCTTCGCCCACCTTTTTGAGCACCTCATGTTCCAGGGGACGGCGAACCTCGCTCCCAACGAGGTCTCCCGCCTCGTCGAATCGTTCGGCGGCGTGGACAACGCTTACACGATGAAGACGAACACGACCTATCACGAGGTCGTACCGTCGAACGCGCTTGAGTCCGTTTTGTGGGCCGAGGCCGACCGCATGCGCGGGCTGTTGATTTCGGAGCGCGAGCTCGCCGTCGAGAAGCAGGTCGTGCTCGAAGAGCTGCGCCAGACTTACACCAACCAGCCTTATCGCCGCGCGACCGACGCGGTCATGAGCTCGCTCGCGTTCACGCGCTGGGAAACCGCGCACCCGACGATCGGCGATGCGGAGGACATTCGCGCGGCCTCGCTCGATGATGTGCGTAAGTTTTACGATCGCCATTACGCGCCCAACAACGCGGTGCTCGCCGTGGCCGGAGACGCTTCGGCCTCCGAGGTGCGCAAGCTTGTTAAGCGCCTGTTTGGTCCGATACCGCGGCGGCCGAAGCCGCGCGCGACTTCACTCGATGAGCCCCGCTTAAAGGGCGAGCGCACCGAGGTCGTGAAGGATCATCTCGCGAAGACGCCGCTGACCGTCGTCGGCTGGCATGCGCCTGAACGGGGCTCGCGCGATTGGTGGGCGCTGACCGTGGTGATGACCATTCTCGGCGGCGGCGAGGACAGCCCGCTTCACGAGAAAATCGTCAAGGACGACCGCCTCGCCGTGTCCGCGGGCGGCCACATCCCCTATTGGTCGAGCCATGTCGCCGCGCGCGGCCCGGACATGCTCGCGTTCTTCATCTCCGGGCGCCTCGGCGTCAGCCGCAAGGCCGTGACGGACAGCCTCGATAAGGTTCTTGAACGCTTTTTTAAGACCGGCCCGAAGGAGGACGAGCTCGCGCGCGCCAAAACGCAGATCGAGCGATCCTGGCTCGAGGGTCAGATGTCCCTGGC
>JAYTSX010000278.1:0-4244 GCA_043745445.1 Elusimicrobiota bacterium | reverse complement strand
CATTATAAGGTGCGCGCACGACAAGACGCGTTCCTTTCCCCGGGGACCGTGCGCACCGTGACCCGCTTGCGCTCGGTCTCTTGAGCAAAGATTTCTCGTGTTTGCTCATGCTCCGGCTGACCAACTTGCCGTCGCAGGACGACTAAAGTGGAGGTGCGAGCGGGATTCGAACCCGCGAATAATGGTTTTGCAGTTAGCTCTTATTGGATGTGCATAAGCATGGAAATCACTGAATTCTCCTGCATGTATTTGGTTTTCCGCGTAGCAATGATCAGCGTTCACGCTTGATTCTTGTCGAGTTTGGAGTCGAGTATGGCCGATTTCTGCGGCATGGCGATTGGGCCTGCCATAGCCGCCCAAAGTCTTTAACGACTTCGAAGTTTAAATCCGATCTGTTTCACGGGCTTCGGGGGTGGTTCCGTCAGTTCCTGGACGGCCACCGCCGTATTCAGGACGCTAGCCACCATGATGGCCCCATGCTCGGTGAAGACATCCGGCAATTTCTTTCGCCCGCCGTGGCTCGAACTTGATGTTGCATTTTGCAACATCAAGCCGTCGAACCCCTTTTTTGAAAGCTGGAACATAAAATCACTGCCCGGATCTGCCGGCTACACTGATTATCCGGCGTTGGTTTTAGATCAGGCGCCGCGGTGATGTCGTGGGATGCGGAATTCCTTGACCAGTCGTTGGACGGCCGGATTGGGCTGTAGGCGTTTGGTCCAAATCAGGTAGAGGTCCTCACGCAATCCGGCGCAGAATGAAGTCTTCATGACGGCGAGTGCGCCCTTGGGTTGGCTCTGGGCGACTGTGTGTTCGTTGAGCGGCGCGATTCCAATTCCGGCCACGGCGAGGCGGCGCGCAGTTTCGACATCCTGCACCTCGGCGATGACATTGGGCTTAAGACCGCGTCGCGCAAACTCATCGAGGACGGCGCTATACACTCGGCTGGGCGCCGCCGGAAGGATCATCGGGGCTTGGGTGATGCGCGCGGCGCTGCCTGAATAGGCGCGCACCAACTGTGGAGAACCGACCCACTGAATCGCCAGGCGCCCCGCGAGGCGTGATTCCAGTTTTTCCGACGCCATTGGAGCGATGTCGCTGAGGACGAGGTCGATTCGATACGCGAGAAGGTCCTCGCGCAAGTCCTTCCATTGCCCTTCGCTGGATGTCACGCGGCTGGAGGGGGAGGTGCTGAAAATCAAGCGCAAAAGCGAATCGGTCAGCGCCCGCGGCGTGCCGGTGACGCAGCCCACTTGAACGGCGGATCCGCCCGCGGCGGGCCGGTCGCGGAGGACATCGCTCATCTCCGCTCCCAAGCCGAAGATTGCATCGGCGTATCTAAAGACGAGCCGGCCTGTCTCGGTCAAAACGATTCCCCGGCCGACGCGATCAAATAGCGGGCGTCCGATGGCGCGTTCAAATTCCCCAAGCTGCGCGCTGACCGTTGGCTGGGCAAGCAGCAGCTGCCGGGAGGCGCGGCTGACGCCGCCAGCCTTGGCGACTGCGTGGAAATAGTAGAGATGGTGATAGTTCAGTGGAATCATCTAATTAACCTATGCACATTATTTTAACTATCTATTTGTTCTATTTAAAAGCCCCTGTTATTATACTCCCACAAAGAGTTTCAAAGGAGGCCCTGATGCTCGAAGAATATCGCACGCGGCTGAAGGTTTTGGCGAACGACCCAAACGACACATTCGACGAGCAGGTTGAGTTGATGAAGACCGCGGATGCGGCTCTCGTCTGCAGCCCTCTGCGCGACATGGTCTTGACGTCGCCCGCGATGCTCGAGGCCGTTCAAGCGTGGTCGGGCGATGCTTCCGTAAGCCCTCATTTCAAGAAGACTCATGGATTTCTTCTCTCCTATCTCTTTCATGAAGATGACATCCTGCCGGACAACATTCACGGTCTTTTCGGCTACTTGGACGACTCCTTTCTCATCGGACTCGCGTTTCAGCGCGCGGCGGCCGAGCGTTCTGCATGGGGCAAGCGCCTGTCGCCCGACCTCCAGGACATCGCGCTCCAGGTTCCCGGTTGGCTGAATTTGTGCCGGCGCCTGCTCCCGGATGAAACGCACCGTCTTGAGTTGATGTTTAACGACTTAATCCATGGAGATCAGGCGGGATGCCATTCTGTTTTCACGGAGAAGTCGTGAGAGTCCGATAAGGAGAACCGCAATGAAATTAAAGAACCCTGTAAACTCCGCCCTACGCCTTACGCCCGCCATGGGCGTGATGTCCGTCGCCGTCATGGCCGTCGCCGCCGATGGACACTGGAAAAAACGCGAGATCGAACGCCTGCGCATGATGGCCTACCTTCAGCCATTGTTCCAGGACATCGACTCCATCGAGTCGTTTGTCGCCCAGCGCGCCGCCGACCTGCGCTCCCTCGGTCCGAAGGCCCTGATGGAAGCATGTCGCAAGGCGCTGGCTCCGAGCCTGCGCGAGACGGCCTACGCCTGGGCCGCAGAACTCGTCCAAGTCGACGGTTTCGTGAACTCCGATGAGCACGCCTTCCTTCGAGCGCTTGCCGAGGAGTTTAAGATCCCTGGCCAGCTCGCGCGCAAGATTCAGATCGTCGCCGCCATCCGGCGGCGGACGGCGTAAGGAGACATCATGGTCTGGATCTGGTCCGGCTTCATCGCCTTTGTGCTGCTCATGCTGGCCCTCGACCTGGGCGTATTCCATCGTGAAGCCCATGTCGTGAAGACCAAGGAAGCCCTGTTGTGGTCCGCCGTCTGGATCACGCTCGGGGTCGCCTTCACCGGCGTCGTGTACTTCCTTTATGAAAGCCACTGGTACGGCATCGGTCAGACGACGGACCTGATGTCGGTGACCGCCGCCAACCCCCTCGGCTACAACGACGGGGCCGCGGCGGCGTTGAAGTTCCTGACCGGCTACCTCATTGAGAAGTCGCTGTCGGTGGACAACATCTTCGTCATCGCGATGATCTTCGGCATGCTGAAGATCCCCGCGCTCTATCGCCACCGCGTGCTGTTCTGGGGCATCCTCGGCGCCCTGGTCATGCGCGGGGCGATGATCGCCCTCGGCGTGCAGCTCATCGCGCGCTTCTCGTGGATCATCTATGTCTTCGGCTCCATCCTCATCCTGACGGCGCTGAAGATGCTGATGATCAAGGACGACCCCGCCAACCCGGCCGGGTCGGGGCTGCTTCGCTGGGCGCAACGGACGCTGCCGGTGACGAAGGAGCACCACGCCGAGAAGTTCTTCGTCAAAGACGCGGCGTGGAAGATGACGCCATTGTTCCTGGCCTTGATCGTCGTGGAAGCGGTCGATGTCGTGTTCGCGGTGGATTCGATTCCCGCCATCTTCGCGATCACGACCGATCCGTTCCTGGTCTTTACGAGCAATGTCTTCGCCATGCTCGGCCTGCGCAGCCTGTACTTCGCGCTTGAGGGCATGATCGACCAATTCCACCACCTTAAGACCGCGCTCGCTTTGGTCTTGATCGTGGTGGGCGTCAAGATGATGGCTCATGTCTGGCTGAAAGCTCTGCTCGGCGCGCACTTCAATCTGTGGGTGCTGCTGATCGTTGGGGCGATCCTCGCGGGCGGCGTGATCGCGTCGATCGCATTACCGAAAGCAAAGGAGGCCTGAAACTTATGACCTGGATGAAACGCATATTTTTGTTCATGGCCGTGAACCTGCTGGTGGTCCTCACCATCTCGATCGTCCTGCAGATGCTGGGGGTCGGGTCGTACTTGAGCGCGCGCGGCATCGACTACGGCTCGCTCGCCGCGTTCTGCCTCGTCTGGGGCATGGGCGGCTCCTTCATCTCGCTGGCGTTGTCGAAGACGCTGGCGAAGTGGAGCATGGGCGTCAAGGTGATCGATCCTCGCTCTGGGGACGCGCTTGTTGAGACTGTCCACGCGCTGGCGCGGCGCGCCGGGCTTCCCGCGATGCCCGAGGTCGGCATCTATGACAGCCCCGAGCTCAATGCCTTTGCCACTGGCCCGACGCGCGCGCGAGCATTGGTGGCCGTCTCGACCGGGCTGCTAGATAGCATGAATAAGGAGGAGCTTGAGGGCGTGCTCGGTCATGAAATCGCCCATATCGCCAACGGCGACATGGTCACGATGACCTTGATCCAGGGCGTGGTCAACGCCTTCGTGATGTTCCTTGCACGGATCATCGCCTTTGCGTTGAGCCGCAATTCCGACCGTGAAGGACGGGGCATGGAGCGGCTGACGGTCTTTGCGCTTGAGATCGCCTTCGGCGTCCTTG
>JAYTSX010000277.1:0-4247 GCA_043745445.1 Elusimicrobiota bacterium | reverse complement strand
TCATCTTGACCTATTACGCCCTGGAGGCGGCCAAATGGCTCGCCTAAAAAAGTCCGGCAGCATGAAGAAGATTTTCGCGCGCGCGCAGAAATCGCTCGTCGGCGGCGTCAACTCACCGGTACGCGCCTTCAAGTCGGTCGGCGGCACTCCCCTGTTCGTCAACTCCGGCTCCGGCGCGTATCTCAAGGCCGACGACGGCAAGTCCTATCTCGATTTCTGTTTATCGTGGGGGCCGCTGATGTTCGGCCACGCTCGGCGCGAGCTCGTCAGGGCGGCGCAAGATGCGGTCGCCAAGGGCTCGACCTTCGGCGCGGCGACCCAGGCCGAGGTGGCACTCGCCGAGCGCATCAAGCACGCATTGCCATCGATCGAGCTGCTGCGCATGACCAGCTCCGGGACCGAGGCGGGCATGAGTGCGGCGCGCGCGGCGCGCGCGTTCACCGGGCGCGACCTGATCGTCAAGTTTTCCGGTTGTTATCACGGCCACTTCGACAGTCTTCTCGTGGCCGCGGGCTCGGGGGCCACGGCCTTGGGCGTGCCGGACTCCGCCGGAGTGCCGAAGGCTTTCGCGGCGACGACGATTGTGGTCCCGTTTAACGATCTGAAAGCCGTTGAGAACGCGTTTAAGAAAAACAAAGGAAAAATTGCTGCGATTTTCGTCGAGCCCATCCCCGCGAACATGGGAGTGGTCTTTCCGGCCGAGGGATTTTTGGAAGGCCTGCGGCGGATCACGAAAAGGGAAAAGGCATTGCTTGTGTTCGACGAAGTCATCACCGGATTTCGCGTCTGTTACGGCGGCGTCCAGACGCTGTACAAAATCAAGCCGGACCTCACCGTTCTGGGCAAGATCATCGGCGGAGGTATGCCCATGGGCGCCTACGGCGGACGGCGCGATGTCATGTCGGTGATCTCGCCCGTGGGTCCAGCCTACCAGGCCGGCACTTTGTCCGGGAACCCCGTCGCGGTCGCGGCGGGCACGGCGATGCTCGACCTTCTGCGCTGCGAGTCACCGTACAAGCGCATGGCCCAGCTCGCCGAGTACATGTGCGAAGGTCTGCGGCGCGCGTCGGTGCGCGCGGGCGTGCCGCTGCGCATTCAATCCGTCGGCTCGATGTTCACGCCCTTCTTCCTGGAGGGCGAGGTGACGGACTACGCCTCGGCAATGAAGGCCGACAAGGCGGCGTACGGGCGCTATTTCCACCAGATGCTCAAGCGCGGCGTCTATCTCCCGCCGGCGCAATGGGAAGCGGCCTTCGTCTCCTACGCGCACACCGAGAAGGACCTTAACATGGCCATCGGCGCCGCCGTGGAGTCGTTGCGGAGCGTGGCGCGCTAATAGGCGTACGAGAATCCGATCAGGTGAGACTGTAGGGTGTAGTTGGTCTTGAAGAACTTCTCGTACTTTTGATTTGAGCGCGCGGTCGCGACGGTCGAGTTGACGAGCAGCTTGACGCCCCGCCCGATGGGCACGGCGAGATCGAAGATGAAGTTGTCCTGGCTCAGGACCATCGTGTCGTCGAGGTAGGTCCCGCCGATCGATTGCGCGTTGCGCGACAGATACTCCCGGCGCGTGTTCAGATAGGCGATCGCGAGCTCGACCTTCCGGCGGCCAAGCGTGAAGGTCGCGCGCGGCTGAAGCGACATCTCCTCGTAGGAGTAGTAGTCTCCGGTGAAGCGCGCCGACTCCGCGTCATAATGGTTCTGCGTGCTGTCAAGGCGGGTCCAGGAGCCCTGCAGGTCCACATACACACCGTTCTCCTCGCCCAGACGCCACCCGCGCCCGAGGCCCAACGCCACGGATTTAAGCTGGTCGCCGCGGCGCTGCGGCGACAGGCCACCGCTGGGCAGGACGATGTTCTGCTCGTGGTAGGTGCGATCGGTCAGATTAACGGACAGACGCGTTTTGACGCCGGGGATGGCGAAGGGGAAGGCTGCGGTTGCCGTCCACGACATGTTATTGGTGTCAAGCGTGCGGCCCGAGGCCTGCTCGCGGCCGAGGCCTTGGCCCGCGACGGTGGATTCAAGCGAGCGGTAGTTTGGAAATTCGATGCGATACCAGTCGGCTGAGAAGCCCACGGTGACGGCCTCGGCGACGGCGTACTCCGCCTCGAGCCCGAGCGAGGGTTTGCGGTAGTCGAACAGGCCCTTGCCCCATTTTTCGTCGGTGGTCTCGCGCAGAAACTCCCACCGGTAGCCGGCCTGCGGCTTGAGCTTAAAATTACCGCTGCGCCAAATGCCTTTGAAGCGCAGCGAATGGCTCATCGAGTCTTGGAAAAGCTGGCCGCCGCTGCCGAGGTCGGAGACGGATTTCGTGCCTTGGTAAGAACCCGCGTAGGTCGGGATCAGGCCCCAGGATTCGGAGAATTTTATGGCGGGGGTAAACTGAAGATTCGCATTGCCGTTCCAGGAGGTGGACTTGCCGTCCTGCAGGGTCTGCCCCATTAAAGCCGAGCCGCCAAAGACGGGGACTAATTCGGCGGCGTGAGCCGGTCCCGCCGCGGCAAGCGCGGCCAATAATAGCAGTAGGGGGTGGTTCATCTCTCGCGCGGTCCCTTTTCACCGCTTGGTGTGCCGAAGCGGTAGGTAATCGCGAAGAGGTGTGAACTCGCGGTGTCACCGCCGGGGCCGAAGGCGTAATCGGCCTCGACGGGCCCGAAGCGGCCTCCCACGCCGGCCTTGAGGCCGGCGAAGCGTCCCGCGTCGGGAGTCTTGGTGTTGATACCGACTCGAAAGGCGACGGAATTGTTTTCACCGGTCAGACGGGCGCGGTACTCTCCGCCGATCGCGGCGTAAAACGGGGAGTAAACCGGGGCGACGAGGTCGGCGGAGACGGTCCAGCCCGGACCCGGGCGCCAGGCGCCGCCGAAAGCCGCGCGCGCGGGAAGGGGATTGGTTTCCGTGTCGAATTTAAGACCGCCGCCGAAATTGTGGCCCGAGGCGCCGACCGCCCAGTCTTCATCGAGATCGTACTGCGCTCCGAAGTCGAACGCGGTCGTGCGCGCCGTCGTGACGATCTTCGATTCGACCATCTTGACCGTCGCGGCCAGGCGCAGCTTTTGACCGGCCGTCGTGCCGTAGCTCAGGGCGTAGATGGTGTCGCTGGGGCCGAAGCCGCCGGTGTAGGTGCCGTTGTCGTCGCGGCCTTCCAAAGTGCCGTAGCCGAGATGACGGTACGCCAAGCCCAGGCGATGGACTCCGAAGGACCCGGCATAAGCCACATGATCGGCGCCGACGCCGTTGCCGAGTATTGAGTGGGTGAAGTACGCCTCGTGCGCGTGAATGCCGACGAGTGCTGCGGGGTTCGTCGTCAGCGCGCCCGCGCCGACACTGCAGGCCTGGCCAGATTCGCCCATGCCGATGGAGCGCGCGTCCGGCTGCATATTGAGAAAATCCGCCGTGGAGAGACGCCCCGCCGCCCGGGCCGGGAGGGCCGAGACCAGGACAAGAACGGCAAGGAGACTTGTCCTCATCTTTGCACCGCGAACTTGATCGTGCGCCGGCCGCCCGTGCCTTCGATGACGGCAAGATACACTCCGCTCGCGAGCGCGCGGCCTTCGCGGTCGGTTCCGGTCCAGGACAGGACCTGCCCGGCGGCGTCGGCGTCGAGCTCCTTGAGCAGGCGGCCCGCCGCCGTGAAGATCTTCACATGCGCGTTGGCCGGCAGGTTTGAAAGCTTGATATTGGTGTGACCCAGCGACGGTCTAAAGGGGTTGGGGAAGACGAAGCCGTCGGCGACCGAGGCGCCGGGCGCCTGGGCCACGATCGAGAACAGTGAAAAATGGTTGGTCGTGCCGATGACCTGATGCGTCGTCCCGTCGGCCGCGCTGTCGAGGACGACCCAGCCGGTCGTCGTGTCGTAGCGCGCCAGTCGCAAATAATCCGGATTGATGCCGGCCACATCGATCGCGCGGTAGCCGATCTTGATCGTCACCGGAATTGAGGGCTGTAGACCGCCGGCGCTCACCGAGACCGTGATGCCGGTGCCTCTCAGGCCCGGCCGCGTCGGCAAGGGGGGCACGGACGAGGCGCCGGGCACAGTCACCGAGATCGTGGCCGGCGAGGCGAACCCGCCCTGAGGCACGATGACCTGGGCGCTGGTGCCGCCCGCGAGCGCGGTCGTGACCGTGGCCGAGGAGCCCGTCGTCAGGGTCGTGAACGCGGGCGCGCCGAGAACATAGATACCATCGGGGTCGGAGACCTCGGCCGCGATCGTGCCGTTGAGCGAGTCGACCGTGGTCGCGCCGTCG
>JAYTSX010000276.1:0-4256 GCA_043745445.1 Elusimicrobiota bacterium | reverse complement strand
CGCGTGATGCGGCGGCCAAGCCGAACATCTCGGGGGAGCTGTGGATGGTGCACGGCGGCGGCTTCTACCTCGTCGAAAAGCAGAAGTGGCCGGAAATCATGCCGCGCGTTCTACATTGGTTTAAGTGGGAGGCGATGCTGACCTGGCTGTCGGGTTTCCTGCTGTTGTCGCTTATGTATTGGGCGGGGGTGCCGCTGCTCGACTACGGCTCGGAGCTTCCTCGCTGGAAGGCGATATCCTTTTCGGCCGGCGCGCTCGTTGGCGCGGTCGGCGCGTACCGGCTGATCTGGAAGACACCGTTGGGTCGTACGGAGCTGTCGGGGGGGATTACCTGGTATCTGTTCCTCGTCGCCTCCGGCGGGGCGCTGATGAATGTTCTCAGCGACCGTGCCGCCTACCTGCATGTGGGAGCGATGATGGGCACGGTCATGATGACGAATGTCTGGATGACGATCATCCCCAATCAAAGGAAGATCATGGCGATCTCCGAGGTGAACGGCGCGCCGCGTCCGGAGCTGGCGCTTGAGGCGAAGCGCTGCTCGAAGCACAACACCTTGATGTCGATGCCTCTGCTTTTTCTCATGCTGAGCAATCATTACCCCTCGATCACCTTCGGAGGGCCGCATCCCATGATCCTGCTCGCCGTTCTGATTCCGCTCGGCGCCTACGCCGCCCATTTGATACGGGAGCATTCATGACCGAGGCGGTCACGCTGCGTTGTCCTTCGTGCGGAGCTTCGGTCGCGGCCGAGGTCACCGAATGCGGCCACTGCCATGTGGCACTTCATCCGGTCCGCTGTCCCTGGTGCTTTGACTGGACTTTCACGGAGGCGCGAGACTGTCCCCGGTGCGGGTCCCACGCGGAGCCGACGGCCCGCAAGACGACTTGCCCCTCCTGCCGCCAGCCTCTCACGACCCGCCGGCTTGGCAATGCCGCGCTGTCGGGGTGCATGAGTTGCGCGGGTGTGTGGGCCGATGCCGCGTCTTTTAAGACGATCTGCGCCGACCGGGAAACCCAGGCGGCCTATCTTGGCGACGGCTCGCTCTTGGTGGGGCCGCCGGTCTCCGATCCTTTGTCCTCGCCCGTCGTGTACCGGCCTTGCGCGGTCTGCGCGGAGCTGATGAACCGCTTTAATTTCGCCAATTGCTCCGGCGTGATTCTGGATTCTTGCCGGCCCCACGGGGTGTGGTTTGATCCCGACGAGCTTCGTCGTATCGTCGAGTTTATACGCGGCGGCGGCTTGGACATCGCGCGCGAGAAGGAGCGCCATAACCTTGAGCTCGAGCGCCGGCGTTTTGAGCAGGCGGCCGGCGCCCCCGAACGCCGCGCGAGCGACCCCGAATCCTCGATTCCCGATTCGATCGGCTCGGCGCGTGCTCTGCTGCGCTTCATGTTCGATCGCTAGACCCCCCTTGCGCAACCGGGCCCTACCCTCTATCCTTAGACGGTACCAGGAGAATCTAAGCCCATGCATTCCTTCCGACTCCCTCTTGCCGCGCTTCTTTTGTTCGCCTCCGTTCCGCTTCCCGCCCAGACCCTGACGCGAAAGCCGGAGAGCGAGCTTAAAGTCCCCGAGTTGGCGAAGCCGGCCGGCACCGCGACGCCGGCGGCCGAGACTGCCGCCGCCGTGTTGGATTCGGCGCCGGCTATCGGCGGCACGGTGGTGTCGGTGTCCAATCAAGGCGGCTCGGGTTCGATCTTGCCCGCCCTTCCCGGCGCGCCCACCGAGGAACGCATCCAGCTCGATAAGATCACGACCTTGAATACGATCAAGCAGCAGGAGTTTTTTCAGCGAGTGCGCCTGATGACCGAAGAGCGCGATGAGCAGATGCTGAAGAACGCCATCCTGGCCGAAAAGTTCCGCACCGAATTCGCGCCGATCGAGCATGAGCAGAAGAAGCTCCAGGTAAAGGGTTTGATGGATGACGACAAGGCCAATCAGGCCGCCGCGGCCTTGCGCCATCAGCGGGATCTGGCGCGCATCGAGAACGAAATCGCGCGCGAGAAGCTCAACGCCGAGCAGATCAAGGCGGACGCCGAGAAGCTGCGCAAGGATACGATCGTCCAGGAGCTTGATTTTCAGTCCCGCAAGCTTCGCCAGGAGTCGGACATCGCCGACAATAAGACCGTGGCCATTAAGGCCGACCTGGATCTTCGCGAGAAAAAGGAAATCTGGCGGAAGCAAGCCAACCGCGAGCCTGACTATGAGAAGAATCCGTTCAAGAACGGTGTGCTGACGGTCAGCGACCGGCGCATCGCGCTCGACGGCCCGATCGTCTACGGCACGGCGGATTTCGTGACTGAGCGTATTCACTATTTCAACAATAAGTCCGAGGAGTATCCGATATTCCTCGTGATCGACCGCAGCCCCGGCGGCTCGGTGATGGAAGGCTACCGTATTCTTAAGGCGATGCAGACGAGCAAAGCGCCCGTCCATGTCGTCGTGAAGTCCTACGCGGCGAGCATGGCCGCCACGATCGCTACGCTGGCGCCGCATTCCTACGCGTATCCGAACGCGGTGATCCTGCACCATCAGATCTGGAGCGTGCTGTTCGGCAATCCGACCCAGCAGAAGCAACAGCTCGATGTTCTGAAGGAGTGGGACCGCCGCCTGCGTGAGCCGATCGCCAAGAAGATGGGCACGAGCATGGAGAAGTTCACGGCGGAGATGTACAAGCAAAATGTAGATGGCGACTGGGAGGAGTTCGCGGACGCCGCGGCTAAGCTTAAGTGGATCGACTATGTCGTCAACGAAATACGCGAGACCGGCATCCTCAAGGAGCCGGAGGTCAAGGTTGAGGACAAACCCAAGCTCGCCTACGGGCTGGCCGAGGAGTCGGACGCGAAAGGCGACCGCTTCGTGCGCCTGCCGCGGCTACAGCATGCCGACGCGTACTTTCTGTATAACCGCGATGGCTACTATCGCTGATGGATCTTAAGTCGGTACTGACCGGCAGCGAGGACGCCCTTCCCACGCTCGAGCAGAACCTCTCCACGGCGACGGCGACGGGAGCGGTGGCCGAATCCTCGTTGCCGACTATTACCGCCGATGCCTCGACCTACTGGAAGATGGGCGGCAGCACGGTGATGGGCCTCGCCGGGATGCTCTATCTGGGCTACGGGAAGAAGCATAACGATGTCAAGAAAATGATCATCGGCGTCGCCCTGACGCTCGGCAGCTTCTTTATTTTTTAGTTCTCGAGGTAAGTGAGCAGGCGCTTGCGCCAGCCCGGAAGCCAGCGGTTTTCGTCGCGCGCGGGCGGGCTGTTGGCCACGCGGCGGGTGAGCGTCGCGTCCGCGGATTGAGCAAACGCCTCGACGGAGGCCTGGCCCGCGGTCGTGTCGCGCATGCTCTCGAGCACCTGGAGCAGGCCCCAGCCCTGACCGTTGTAGCGCTCGGAGGGATTGACGCCCTCTCCCTTGAAATTCACATAGTCCATCAAAGTGTACACGCCGTTAGGCACCGTGGCGACGCGATCGAAGCGCGCCTGAAGTACCGCCCGCTCGGAGGCCGGTGCGGCGGCGAGAATTTTGGGCAATGCGGACTCGACGCGGTCGGCGGCGTAGCGTGCCTGAAGGCCGATCGTCTCGGAGAGCAGCTTGCGCAATTCATCGGTGCGCGCGCTATGGAATTCCTGGTCGAATTGCGCTTTGTCGCGCCAGGGGCACGGCGGCTTTTGTTTAAGCCAAGCCGGCATCGGCACCCCGGCCGCAACGAGCGTATCGAGCAGGCCCGGGAAGCTCTCCGTAAACGGGCCCCGCTCGTCTTTCTTGTACCAGATGAAGTGCCCGATGCCGAGGGAGGCGAAATTTTCGCCCGCGTTCCAGTGCGTGAGCCGTTCCACGGACTGCCCGGCTTCGTTCTGCCAGATCTTTTTTCCGATCACGAGCGCGTCGGCGTCGCTCAAGTGGATCTCGGCGTGAGCGCAGGACGACGCGGCGAGCAGCACGGCGCACAGTAGGGCGCGGTTCATCATGCGCTCATTTTAGCACGGCGCAGGGAGTCGATGCCCTCGTGAAAGCGCCACGCGGCGACGAAGGCGGCGGCGGTGACGAGGTGCCAGATCGCGTGGAGTTGGAGCCAATGATTGTCGGGCCGGCAGGCGAAGTCGGTATGGTCGACATGCCAGCAAGCGTAGGCGACGATGAGCAGGAACTGCATCAGCCAGAACGGGGCGTAGGAAGGGGCGTCGCGCTTGGTCCGCATGAGCTGTATTTCCAGGAAGGCGAGAGCGAGCACTTGAATGAGAATGATG
>JAYTSX010000275.1:0-4312 GCA_043745445.1 Elusimicrobiota bacterium | reverse complement strand
TCGCCCGAGCCGGAGGAGGCGGCGCAGACGATGAGGACGACGGACTTCGCGGTTTTCTGATAGACGGCCTTGGGCTCGAAGGCGACGGCGGCCTCGGTGGGAGCGGCCGCGTCGTCGTCCGGCGCGGACGCCGCCGAAGAGGAGGAGGAAGCGGGGGCGCGGCCTTTTAAGTCGACCTGCGCGAGGGCGGCGTACACCTGGCCGGCGAGGAGGTGCGCGTTTGCTTCTTCTTCAGGAGGAAGCTTCTTGGTCAGCCACGAATCGGAGAGGCTCTTCAAAGTCTCGTCGAGCTTTGCGGCGTCCTCGCCTGAGCTCCAGCCCGGGGCGGCGGCGCGCGCGGAGGCGCCCGTCGGCGCCAGCAGTCGCGCGTGGCGGCCCCAGCCGGACTTGACCAGCTCTTTATCATCGATGCGAGCCGCGGGCCCGGTGAGCAAGGCGATGACGCCGGCGGGCAGGCCGGGATTATGCGGGACCTTGGCCCAGGCCGAGAGGGCCGAGGCGGCTTCGGCGCCCGCTTCGGGCGCGCCGGCGATGGCGAGCGCCTGCGTGTACTGCGACGCGGCGAGGGCTTCGTAGATGGGGCGCAGGGCGCTCTCGTCGCGCGTCGAGGCGTCGGGGCGCTTGAGCGCCTCGCGCAGGGCGCGCGCACGGTCGAGCAGGCGTCCGTCGAGGTCCTCGCCCTGATCGGTCGGGATGCCGCCGCGCACCGCGGCGACCGCGGGGGCACTCCGGGCGCGCTTGACGCGAGGAGCGTTCAAGTAGCGGGTGACGCGGGTGAGCAAGGAGGAGAACCCGCCCGCGGGCTCCGCCGCGCCGACGGAGGAGGAGACGAGGATCGCGGCCAGCCAGAGAGTCTTCATGAATCGATTATGTCGCGGTGGGGAAGGCTTGTCAAGCCGTGAATTCCGTAAGCGATCAATGATAAAATGCGCCATGGCTCGTTCACGACTGTGGCTTAAAATCTCCGGCGCGGTGGTCCTCGTCGCCGTGCTCGGCGCGGGGGCGGCGCTCACGGCGCTCAAGGCGTTCTTCCCGGAGCCGAAGGCGCGCGCCTATGTCATCGACGCGGCCCGCAAGCAGCTCGGCCGCGAGGTTCGTCTGACGCGCATCGACATAGGCCTGACCGGCTTGCATCTCCAGGGCCTGGAGATCTCCGAGCGCCCCGACTTCGCCGCCGGAACCTTCCTGAATGTGGAGACCGTCAGCGTCCGCCCGAGCTGGAAGGCGCTGCTGCGGCGCAAGCTCGTCGTTGTCACGGCCTCGGCCGACGGCCTCAAGGTCCGCGTGGTCAAGAACGCGGACGGATCCTTTAATTACGACACCTTGGCCTCGTCGGCTCCAGCCGCGGCGGCGCCGGCCGCGAAGGTCCCGGGCGACGAAGCGCCGCCGGAGTTCAATGTGAAGCATCTGCGCGTGACGCGCGGGGCGCTCGACTATCAAGACGAGGCCGGGGGCTCTTGGTCGGTATCAGAGCTGGCCGTCAAACTCGACGGCTTCAGCCTCTCCGAGCCTTTCGACCTCGACCTGTCTTTGCGCGCCAAGGGGAAGGCCGGAGAGCGGCCCATCGACGCCGCGCTCGCGTTCTCCGGCACGGTCCATCCCGCGCGCGGCCAGCGCGACAAGATCAAGCTCGAATTCAAGCGTCTGAGCGTGGAGCAGGACGGGCTTAAGCTCACGGCCAAGGGACAGATCATTCGCCTCGACGCGCCCGAGGCGCAGCTCGAGGCGACGCTGTCCGCCGCCGGCAAGACTGTGCTCGAGGCGAACGGCACCGTGCACGCGTCGGCTTCCGGCGAGGACGGCGGGCGGGTCGTGGACGCCGACTTGAAGCTCAAGACGCCGGGCCTCGACACCACCTTGATCGCGAAGTGGGCGCCCGGCACGGGCCTCCCGTCCGTGGCGATCCCTGCCGCTGAAGCCGCGCTCAATGGGCGCTGGGCGGGGACCTCGGCCACGCTGAAGTCCTTCACCGTCTCCTGGAAGGGTGGCAAGCTCGCGGGCGAAGGCGCCGCGGGCGGTCTGGGCGGAAAAACTCCGACGGTCGTGGGCCACGCGGCCTTCGGCTTGGACCTGCCGGAGATCCGCGCCGGCCAGTATTCCTTTATCAAGCTCCCGCCGAAGACCTTCGTCCCCGCGATGCGCCTCGACGGCGAGGCCTCCTACGACGGGACCGACCTCAAGCTCCTCGCGCTGACGGCCAAGTTCAAGCAGGGCACGGTCTCGGCCTCCGGCACGGTGCGCAAGGTCGGCTCGGCCAAGCCCGCGCCGGAGCTGGCCCTCAAGTTCGCCGTGGATGTTCCCTCGTTCAAGATCGCGGAGCTTCCGTTCGCCGTCACGGCCCTGCCCGCGGATTTCGTCGTGCCCGCGATGCGTCTTGACGGCGGCGCGAAGATCCATGGCGACGATCTGACGCTCGACAAGGTGGCCATCAAAGGCAAGAGCGGCACCTTGAAGCTGGACGGCCTCGTCGCCAAGGCTTTGGCCGGAACGCCCGAGCCCGCGCTCGAGATCCAAGCCGACCTCGACCTGCCCGCGCTGGCCCAGAAGGATCTGCCGTTTCCCGGCGTTCCGCCGGGCCTGGAGCTGCCGCCCTCGCGCTGGGAGGCCGACCTCACTTACACGCCGAAGACGATCAGACTGCGCAAGCTCGCGGTCAAGATCGAGAACAACGAGCTCTCCGTCGAGGGCGGAATCACGGACCCCGCAGGCCGCGGGTCGTTCGACCTTCTGTTCAAGTGCAAGCGCTTCGTGCTCGAGGAGCTCACGCGCCTGACCCCGCAGACGCGCGACCTCAAGCTGTCGGGCTCGGGCTTCTTCGCGCTCTCGGTCACGGGCACGAAAGACAGCCCCGTGTTCGGCGGCAAGCTCCAGTTCAAGGACCTCGGCGCGACCGTGGCCGAGCTGCCGCTGTCCGGCTTCACCGGCACGGCCTCCTTCGATGAGCGCCGCGTGGATGTCCCCAATCTGAAGGGCAAGATCGCGGACGGCTCGCTGACGATGGACCTGACGATCAAGGACTACGCCAAGATCCCGGAAATCCAGCTCGAAGCCGCGCTCGACCGCTTCGACCTGGGCAAGTACCTGTCGGCCAAGAAGAAGCTCGAGGCCGACGCGAAGGCCAAGGCCGGCAAGTCCACCGCCGAGACGAAGCCCGCGACGCCGCTGCGCACGCGCGGCAAGGTGGAGATCGGCGCCTTGGTTCATCCGAACGCCCAAGTCGAAAAGGTAACGGCATCCTGGGATCTATACGGAGTCACGCCCGACATGAAGAAGCTCAACGGCGATGCCAAGCTCGGTGTAGGCGGGGGGAAGCTCCATGCCATCGGCGACTTGGCCTTGCAGTCGCCCGTCGTGAAGGTTCTCGTTTTCCCGATTCTGATTTTCCAAAAGCTCAGCCTCGGCGTAAACCTCAACGACATCAACGAGGTGAAGTACGCTGGCGACTACGCCTTCAAGGACGGGCTGATGACCTTGCGCAAGTCCGAGATGGACTCCAGCGCCGCGCGCGTCTTCGCCGAGGGGACGATCGACCTGCCCGTCGAGGCGCTCGGCCTGACCGTCACCGCCCAAATCGGCAGCCTGCCCGCCGTGGATGTGGCGGTGACCGGCACCATGACCACGCCCAAGACCAAGATCAAGGTCGGCAAGCTCCTGGAAACCGCCGGCCAGAACCTTCTCAACAACCTCCTCCGCCGCTAAGCAGAAAGGCCTGACCCCTCGTTATTGGTTCTGGAAGAACTCGGTGATCGCGGCCGAGACCTTCTCGGCGGTTTTCTTGGCGAGGCCGGCGGCGGCGCGGCGGCGGGCTTCGCCGGCATCGGCGGAGGCTTGGCGGTCACTGATATCGAAGCGAGCGAAGGACTTCTCGTCGCGCCCGTCCTTGAGGGTCACGGTCGCGGTGCCGCGCGACCACTTCCAGCGCTCATCGCCGCCCTCGACGACCTGCGCGGCGGACTTGGACTCGACGACGAGGTCGCCCTTGTCGCCAGGGTTGCCGCGCTTGGCCATGAGGCCCGAGGCGACGAGGCCGGTGACGATTCCCGTCTCGAGCTCGTCGGCGTGGTCGCCCGTCGCGATGACCACGACATCGAGCTCGGCGAGGGCCTTCGCTGCGGCGGCTTTGGCGGACGAGACATCCACGGTCGAGGCTAAGTTTCCGCCGCCGAGGACGCGACGGTCGTTCTCGAGCTCGAGGCGGCCTTTGAGCAGGGCAGAGAGCTTGGCCGCGGCCTTAGCGCGCTCGAACTTGTCGCCGGCGGCGTCGAGCTTCGTCTTCCAGAGCGAGGCATCGGCGTCGAGGGCCTGCGTCTTC
>JAYTSX010000274.1:0-4323 GCA_043745445.1 Elusimicrobiota bacterium | reverse complement strand
CGAGGAAGCGCGCGCGGCCGGTGCCGGACGAACGCAACAAGTCGACGCCAAGACGCGCGGCGGCCGAGTCCTCGACTACGACGGCGAACAGGCGCTCGCCGAGCAGGTCCTCGAGTTCCGGCTTGAAGGCGTCGTCGACGCGGAACAGCCCGCGCACGGTGCCGAGCACGCCCGCGATGTTCGCGCCGAGCACGGCCTGAGCACCAACCCAGTACGGGTTCTGCCCGCCCTGGCTTTCAAGCGACTCGGCGCGCGCGGACGTCTGCGCGAGCGCGGAGTGCAAGGTGACGGTCTCTTCCGAGAGCAGGCGTTGGCGGGAGCGGAGCTCCTCGGCGCGCGTCTCCGCGGCGGCGTTGGCGGTTTGCGCGGCCTCGAAAGCGGTCTCAGCCAGCACGGCCTCGGCCTTCGCCTCATCGAGGCGCCCGCGGGCTTCCGCGGCGGCGACCATGTCGCGCTCCAGGCTCTTAAGAGCGGCGCGCGCGCGGACTTCGGCGCGGGAGAACTCGGACTCTGACGACGACAGCTCGCGGCCCAGCTCGTAGGCCTCCTGCTGCTTCACCTGGGCTTCGCGGCCCAGCGCGTCCTTGGCGGACTGCGCCTCGGCGACGGACGCCTCGATGGCGGCCAGCTCGGATGCGGCGGCTTCAGCACTGGCGGCGGCCTCGGCGAGCGAGGCTTCGGCGGCGGCGATGGAAGCGGTCACCTCGGCGATCGCGGGATCGATCGACGCGGCGCGCTCACGGTCGGCCTCGGCCTCGATGCGGCAGGACTCCGTGCGGGCATCCATGCCGGCGACGGCGGCGGAAGCGCTCTGCACGCGCTCCTCGAGGCGACCGATGGAAGTCTTGACTTCAGCGACCTTCGCGTTCGCCTCGATGAGCCGGTTCTGCTCGGCCGTCTTCTCGAGGTTGAGCGCGGCGTGATTGGCACCCTCGGCACCGATGCGCGAGCGACACGTACCGAGCGTCTCCTCGACGGGCCCGATACGCTCCTGCATGACGGCGAGCTCGGCCTCGATCGCGGACGTCTGCTCGATGATGTGCGCGGCCTCGATGGCCACGAGCTCTTCTTTGTATTTCGCAAAAAGCTTCGCCCTGCGGGCGTCGCTGTCGAGCTTCTTGACCTGCTCCTCGATGAGCGCGACGGAGTCCTGCAGGCGGCCCAGGTCCATGTCCACGCGGTCGAGCTTGCGCAGGGCTTCGGCGCGCTTGGCGTTGTACTTCGCCACGCCCGCGGCTTCTTCGAAGAACGCCCGGCGCTCTTCGGGTTTGCTGCGGATCATCGAATCGACGCCGCCCTGGTCGATGATCGCATAGCCGTCGCCGCCGAGTCCGGTGTCGAGGAACATCTCGCGGATGTCGCGCAGGCGGCACTGGGTCTTATTGAGGAAATACTGGGACTCGCCGGAGCGGAACAGGCGCCGGGTGATCGTCACCTCGGAATAGTCGATGGGCAAAAGGGTGCTGGCGTTGTCGAAGGTCAAGGTCACTTCGGCCAAAGACTGCGGGGAGCGCTTGGTCGTGCCCGAGAAGATCACATCGGTCATCGAATCGGCGCGAAGCGACTTCCACGACATCTCGCCGAGGCACCAGCGCACCGACTCCATGACATTCGACTTGCCGCAGCCATTGGGTCCGATGACGCCCGTGATGCCGGGCTCAAGGTCCACGTGGGTCTTATCCGCGAAAGACTTGTAGCCGACAATATCGATCGATTTCAGATGCATGGAACCTCGCCGCGGCGATGATTGTCCATCTTTTGCTGTCTTTTACTGATCAGTTGCGTTAACAGCACAATAGCATAGCATTTCTCGTCGAGAAAAGCAAGTTTTATCGGCACCAAGCCACTCCGAGGCTGCGGGGGCCCTTGACGAAATAGGCCGCGCTCTCTACGCTATCCAGGAAGATGAAACCCCTCATCCTCCTCGTCGGCTTACTCACCCTCCCCGCCGCCGCCCTCGCCGCGCCCGCGCCGGGCGTACCGCCCGGGTCTTCGACGCCGGCTGCACCCGCCGTTCAGGCCGACTGGCGCCGTGACGGGGTCGACGAACGGGTGAAGGCGGCCCTCACGGGCAAGGGTTGGCGCTTCGAAGACGACGGACGCGCCCTCGATCCCAAAACCAAGGGACCGGCCGATAAGGCCGTCCTCGACAAGGTGGTTCGCGACCTTCGCCAGGATGCCCGCCGCGCGGCGCTCGAGGCCGTCAACCAGATGCTCGATCCCAATCGTCCCGAGGAGATCGGGGACAGGCAGCGCAAAGAGAAGCTGGCCGAGGATCTTCCTCCCGGGCTGGCCGCCGCCCTGCTCGATGCGAAGTCCGACCTGGCCAAGACGCGCGCCATGGCCGGAGCCGAGCTCGACAAGGTTGCCGCGTACTTTGACGGCGGACGGTCTCTGGCCGACCGGCAATCCGCGGCTCAGCCCGTTTCCGCCGGAACCGCGGGGCCGCGCGTGGACCTTCCCTATTACACCGTTTTGGAGAGATCGGTCGGCAAAAAGATCCAGGCTTCGGCTCAGGCCGAGATCGGCCGCGATCCCTTCGGAAAAATCGTCTTATCTCGCCTCAATGTGGGCGGGAAGCCAAACCTCCCGCCCATCCTTATCGAGGATCAGAGCGGATCGGTCGTCGCCAAGTACGACTTTCGCCGGCAGGCGGTCGTGCTCGACCGCGAAGGCGTCCTGGCCTCGGTCGTCGCAACCGTGCCGCCGGCGCAGCGCATCGCTCTTCGGGCCGCCCTCCCCACCCGCGCCGCCTTATTGTCGTATCTCGAAGCGCATCCTGAGGCCGTCAACGCCGTCGTCAAGGACAACGATGTCCTCATTGTTCACGAACTGACCCACGCCTGGCAGGATCGCCGCGACCCCATCTTCCGCGAGATGGCGCGCGGGAACATTCCGGATGTCCAGCCCCTCGAGTACGAGGAAGAGGCGTACAAGACTAAAAATATCTATCTTCGCTCGAAGTTGAAGAACGATCCCGCCTCGGTAAAAATGGACGACGATTTCACCGACTACACGCTGATGACCCACGGTCTCATGCCGTGGAAGGATTCGTTGATTAATAACATCAAGAACGCGTCGCCGTCGCGTGCCCAAACTGTGCAGTCCATCCGCGCCATCGAAGCCGGCCGCATCAACCGGGTTCAAAACCGCGCGGTCACGACGAGCGCCGAGCAGCAGGCGAAGGCCCTTGACCTCGCGGCGCTGACTCGCGGCGGCCGCCAGCTTGCCGAGCTTGATGATGCTCACGCGAGGCGAATGGCCGATCTCGACTCCGCGATCAAAAAGGGACGATCGGAGGGCTACAGGGATCTCGGAAGTTACTATCTTGTCCAGGCGCTCACCGCGGCCAGGGCCCCTGATCGAATAACATACCTTGACCGCGCGGAAACTTACGCCAAGGCGTCCGGAAGCAAGGCCTTGATCGAGGAAGTGCGCAAGGCAAAGGAACAAAAGGAATGAAGACCGCCCTCGCTCTCGCCGTCCTCGTCGCCTTCTCAGCGTGCAAGCGCGCGACCCAAGAGGGGCCCGTCGTCGTTCCGACCAAGGAAGTCGTCGCGGGCGTCGCGATGATTGATTTCACCTCCGAGGAGGCGAAGTTCACCTGCCGCTTGCCGGGTGAGTGGGAGGTGCGTGAGGATAAATATCTTAAACGCTCACTGGGCCTCTCGCTATCGGGCCCCGAGGCCACGCACATCGCAATCTTTAAATACCCGGAAATGAACGATCAGTACAACGAAGCCCGCGCCTACGCCGAATCCATACCTTTGATCACTCCCGACGGCAAGCAGCCGGAGATCACTGTGGAAAAGTTCGGCGACAATACCGTGCTCCGGTTTCACTACGCGCGCATGCCCTACCCCAAGCGCACCCGCAACAGCGACCGCCCGGAACGGCTCGATTTCGCCCTTATCCCGATCAAAGGCGGCTTCTACGAGATCAAGCACACCGCCTCCGCCGACACCTACCTGAAGACCTTCCCCGTCTTCGAAGCCGTCGTGCGCAGCTTCAAGCCCCAGAGCTGATCGTCGGACTTATCCCCAATATTCCACGGTGGAATATTGGGGATAAGTCGATCCAGTGCGTTTGATAGAATCGCACCATGCGACATGCGCTCATGATCCTTCTTCTCACCCTTCCCGCTTCGGCCGCTAAGCTCGACTACGAAATGTTCGCGCGGCTCCACGCGCGGCTTCTCGGCACGGACTCCGCAAAACAGCTCGAGGATGAGCTTCCGCGGCTGAGGGCCAACCTTAAAATCGCCGAGGAGGTGTCGGCGAAGCACTGGACCTCCTGCACGGTTTTCGACGAGCTCGCCAAGGC
>JAYTSX010000273.1:0-16404 GCA_043745445.1 Elusimicrobiota bacterium | reverse complement strand
AGTCTGTCATTGAGTTCAACCAGAAGCGATCCGACGAGGCTATCGCGGAGAGGGCTATCCAGCAGCTCCTCGCCGATAAGGACAAGGGCCACATCCTTATGGCGCGCGTGGACAGCATCGTGCGGGCGAAGAAAGTCTTCGCGATCTACAACAAGTACCCCGAGTTTAAGCCCGTCCAGCTTCACACACAGGTAAAGGCGAAGCGGCGCCGCGAGGCGCTTCGGCAAATCCTGTCCGGGGAGTCTCGGATCGTGGTCTGCGTGGACATGCTGGGCGAAGGCTTCGACATGCCCGAGCTGAAGATCGCCGCTTTCCATGACATCCGACGGACGCTCGCGGTCACGTTGCAGTTGGCCGGCCGCTTTACCCGGGTAAGACCCGATCTCGGCAATGCCACTTTCATCGCCAACACCGCCGACGTGAGCGTGCAAGACGAGCTGCGCAAGCTCTACACGCGCGACCCCGATTGGAACATCCTGCTTCCGCAGTTGAGCGACAGCATGATCGGAGAGCAGATGTCGCTCCAGGAGTTCCTGCAAGGGTTCACCGATTTTACGAAGGAAATCCCGCTCAAGACGGTTCGCCCGGCGACGAGCACCGTCGTTTATAAAACGTCATGCACGGAGTGGACCCCCGAAAACTATAGGGCCGGTATACCCGGGGCCGATTCCTGCCACCAACTCCACGAAGCGATCAATCACGCCAAGCACACCCCGATTATCGTCGCCGCCCGCCGCCACGAACTTCCATGCGCAGATTTGTCGAACCTCTACGACTGGCAGTGGGAACTCTACGTCGTCATCTGGTCTCCCGAGCAGAATCTCCTGTTCATCAATAGCTCGACCAACTCCGGCGAGTTCCAGGGGCTGGCCCATGCTGTCGCGGGCGATACGGCGACGCTCATTAAGGGGCAGGACGTGTTCCGCACGTTCGCCGGCATCAACCGGCTACGCCTCCAGAACGTCGGGTTGACGGAGTTTCTGGGAAGAAATGTCCGCTACACCGGGCGCATGGGCGCCGACATCGAGCCCGCGCTGCCCGGCGTCCAGCGCCACAAGACCACCAAATCCGTCATGTCAGGCAGCGGATTCGAGGACGGCGAGACCGCCACTATCGGAGCCTCGCGCAAAGGGCGCATCTGGTCTCACCGGCGCGACCGCGTGGATCAACTGGTGGTCTGGTGCAAGAAGATCGGCACCAAAATCCTGAACAACGCGATCGACCCGGACGAAATCCTCAAGGGCACGCTCGACGCCAAGCGAGTGCTCGCGCGTCCGGTCAAGATGCCGGTCGTTGTCGATTGGCCCGAGGAGATGTATACGGAACCCGAAAAGGCCTGGTCCGTTCTATTCGGCGACCAAGAGCGCCCGCTGAGCGAGGTGAGCATCGAGCTTGTCGAGCCCGCGCAGTCGGGGAACCTCCGCTTCGCGCTCGCCAGCGAGCAAGAGCGCGCCGAGTTCGAGCTTGAGCTAAGCGGAACCGAAGAAAACCCGAATTTCCAGTTTAAATCCTCGGATGACGCGAAAGTCCGGCGCGGCGAACGCACTGACGCTGAAGATGCGGCCGACTTCTTCTACAATCACCCGCCCATGATCTGGTTCGCCGACGGATCGTCGCTTGAGGGCGACCAGTACGTCGAACTTAAAAGCGTCCATCCGCCTTACGACTCAGCGAAGATCGAGGCCTGGGATTGGACCGGTGTCGACATCCGAAAAGAGTCGCAGGGCCTACAGAAGGCGACCGACTCGATCCAGGCCCGGGTCATCAAGGAGTTGGCCGGCCGCGACTATGCGATGATCGTGGACGACGACAACAAAGGCGAGGCGGCGGACGTGGTCGCCATCCGTCTTGTCGGGGACCAGACGAAGCCGTCCAAGATCGAGATCGAGTTTTATCACTGCAAATACTCGCACGATGCTGCGCCGGGTGCGCGAGTTGGCGATCTATACGAGGTGTGCGGGCAGGCCCAGAAGAGCATCGCCTGGATGGCCTCTCCGCAAAAGCTGACCGACCTCTTCACCCATCTCCTGCGGCGCGAGCAGGCGAGGCGCGACGCTGGTTCTACCAGCCGATACGAGAAGGGGACCGAGGAGCTGCTGCACACGATCCGCGAGATGAGCCGCCTGTGCCAGACCTCGTTGAAAATCCACATTGTGCAGCCCGGCGTCTCGAAGGCGAAGGCGACGCGACCGTTGTTGGAGTTGATGAGCGTCACCGAGAACCATCTTTGGGAGACGTATCAGATCGAGTTCGGCGTAATTGCCAGCGCCTAAGCGTCCGCTCATCTCAGTTGTAGCGGCACCCGCTCCCGCCAGCCATTCGTCCACGGTTCACCACTGAGGGTCTGTAATCGCGCGCTACTTCGTTTCGATTGCAAGAATCTTGGCAGCGCGCTGTACAACAGCGGCAGCCTCTGCGTGCAGCGAAGCGCGTGCTTGCTCGTGCGCGGCAAGTGTCTTTTCGAGGAGAACGTGCGCGTGCACTTTGAATCGCTCGTTCGACCAGTTGGGAAGGGGCGGCCCCATCATCGAGAAATAGCTGCATTGAAGAGTATTCGGGTGTGAGGCGGCGCTCAGAAATGCATAAAGCTCTCCCGCTCCAGCATCCACCGTATCTAGTGGCCGAATAAACTCCATGATGTTGATTGCTTTTTCAGTCGCACGCGGCCCCCAGGGCAGGTAGACTTCCGCCTTTACTCCATTCAAAAGCTGCTCGGAGATCGCTAGCGCCTTCTGCGGGTCCGCATGATCCAGAAGTGCTGCCGCAAAATGGATCATTCCCCATGACTCAAAAACATAGCGGACATTTAGGGGCAGCGCAAAGAAGTGCCCCTCTCTCCAGAGGGTTGCAATTAAATTCGTAAAGGTAGCGGCGCGGGTAACTATGCCGGTGCAGAAAACGGCCGTCCGAAAGGCTGTGAATTGCTCTACGGACAAATTGGGCGAGTTTGCGACTGTCGGCCATATTTGATCCGGCCAGAGTTGGGTCATGGTGCGGCTGTACTCTTCATGCACTGCGAGCAAGGACTCAACTCGCGACAGATAGCGAGCAGTCTCGGATTTCCAACTGTTGAGGTGGGCGTTGCTGCTAGCCATCTTTTTGGATTCGCTGATGATGCCTGCTTATGTGCTCGATGGTCAGAGTGTACTTCGCCTTCGCGTCCTCGGGCGCATAGTGCCGCATCTCGTCGAGCCACGGGATTAGGGGATTGTCGAAGGAACTCTGGCCGTTCTGAAATCGGTAGGCCAATGCCCCATCCGCTGGCAGGTCCCTCAGCGGAATGGGACCTGAAACAAAGTCGTGACGAACGGGTTCAAGCCCATTGTCCCGCAGAGTCTGGACCGCCGTCGGCGTCAGGAGAAGACCTACCCAATTTTGATCCTCACAGTAGCAGTAGGCGTCCAGGAATGGCTGTCCGATTACTATTCGCTGTCTGGATGACGAGAACGTCGTTCCAAAGCCAATTGCCCCTCTCAGGGGAAGGCGTAGCCTGATCGAGTCCTTGATCAGATTCTTGCACTGAAGCAGAAACCAGGCATAGCTTCTGAACGTCGGCCCGAAGAGAACCAGGGTGTCCGAGAACATCAGGTGCTCAAGTTTCCCGTGCCGTTTCTCTTCTGAATCCAAAGACTGGATCAGCTCGTCCAGCTTGCTGGTGAGCAGCGCGCGAGGGAAGTCCTTTTCCGCCTCGGACATCATGTTGCTGAAGCCCAAGACATCGAACACGGCCACCCAGGAAGAACGCTTGCGCCAGCGGATAGCCTTCTTTGGTCGCGTGGTCATATAACTAGTCCTAGTATATAGCCCCGAGCCGGAAGCGGCCAGAGGAGCCCGGACTAGGCCCGCAGCAGGTCGCGCAGGCCCTTGATCTGCTGGCCGGCGCGCAGGCGCGTGAGCACGGCGAGCAGGTCAAGCCGCTGGGGGCGGCTGAGACCCCGGACCAGGACACGAATCTTCCGCTCCAGGTCGTCGCCCTCGCTGGCCTTGACCGTGCCGTGGGGTCCGACGAACAGCTCTTTAGGCCCGATACCAAGCGCGTCCAGAACCTTGGCGACCATCTGCAAGGACATCGTCTTGGACCCGACTTCGCAATGCGATAAATAGTTCGCATCCAGACCGGCAGCCTCGCTCAATTGCTCAACCGTCAATTTGAGGCGTTGACGATGGGTCCTGATCCCCTTACCAATGGCCACGGCCAATTCGAGTTTCTTCATGTCCTGGAGGCTATCCTAAAGAACCTGTCCGCCCAAGACCATGCGCCATTAGGCCATTACATCTAGTTGTGCTGTATTGACATTTTTGTGACTTGGACCCATACTCTCTGAATGGCTGCGCGCTATTTTCTGGGAGCACCCCCTGGAGCAGGATGCTGGCTCCTGCTTCCGCTGCTTGCGGGTTGCTCCTCGCCCCTGGTCCGAGCCTCACGAGACGGCCAAGCCGAGCAGGTGCGCGCTCTCCTTCCCTCCGAGAAAAAGCGCTGCGGTGAGGCCCTGCGCGCAGCGGCGGCCAATAACCGGGAGCCGGCGGTCAAGGTGCTACTCGATGGCGGCTGCGACGTGAACGCCAAGGACAAGGACGGGTACTCTCCGCTCATGATGGCGGCGGCCAAGGGGCATGACGACGTGGTCCGGTTGCTGCTCCTGCGCAAGGCCAATGTCGACCTAGTCACCTGGAACGAGAAGACCGCCGCGATGATCGCGACTGAGAACCGGCACAAGGAGACGGCGCGCCTGATCGAGAACCTGGACCGCGCACTCAACCCCGAGGTCGCGGCCATGGTCGCGGCCAGCCCACCGGCCACCAGCGGGTTCCTGGACAGCGTGATCGACGCAGCCGCGAGCGGCGCGGCGCAGAGCATGATCCAGGGGGCCATGTCCGGGAAGGTGCCGGACATGAACGGCATTGGTCAGGGCGCGCTACGAGGCGCGCTCAATCCAAGTTCTGCTCAAGGCGGGCAGAATATTCTGGGAGCTGCCGCGCAGGGCGCCTCTATGGGCGCGCTCCAGTCGGCCGTCGCTGGGAAGAACGCCTGGCGAGGCTCGGCGATCGGAACTGCAAACGGGCTGGTGGATGCTTTATCGGCGACGCCAGCCCAATCTGGAACTGCGCTGGGTTCGGAATTTCCCGGAGCCCCGGCTCCGACAACAGCGGATTTGGATCAGGTGCACGTCTTGCTCCACAAGCTATTCCGCGCGACCCGCTTAAAAATGAACGCGGGAGAAGATCGTAATCAGGCCGAGGCGGCAGCCGCCCTGATCAAGATAGGAGCACCCGCAGTGCCCGATTTGATTCGCGCCGCCAGTGGCGAGGGCGTGGTCGACGATCTGGACTCCAATCTGAAAGGGATGGATATACGCCAGATCGCGATCAAGGTCCTGGGCTTAATCGGCCTGGCGGCAAAGGACGCGATCCCCACGCTGACGGACGCGCTCGATAATAACGAACTGCACGATGACGCGGCTGAAGCTCTGGCCCGCATGGGCAAGATTGGAAAGGACCTCGTGGCCCAGGACCAGAAGAAGCGCGAGGAGCAGCGCCAGAAGGCTCTCAAGCAGCGGGTGTGGGACGCCGACAACCTGATCACGACGATCAAAGACTGCGTCATCGCTCAGGGCAAGACGGCGGTGTCCGCAAAAGCGGTCCAGGACCAGGCGGAGAGGACTCTGTCGGCTCCGCCGTCAGACATGATTAATGGCTACCAGGCCGCTGCCCAGGATGCCGCAAACAAGTGTCAGCAGTTCGCCTCGACGCTGCGCTACTACATGGGCCAATACGGCGACGAGGGCTACGCCTATCTTTGGACACGCTGCGACAGCCAGCAGGGCGCCCAGCGGTGCGCGGCGATGCGCCGCTGGCTTCGGAGGCAGCGATAAAAATGTCGGTTTCTCGACGACGGTATCATTTTGTGGTTGACAAAAATTGACTGCGGGGATAGAGTTCGGGGATTCCCCGCAGCGTAAGCTCAGGGGACAACTTAAAGTAAGAATGGTAGGATGCACCGGCACGGGAGTGTCATGAGATGAAAACACGATCCACTTGGTTGTCCGCCGTTGTAGCCATGGCTGCGGCTGTTTCCTCAGCCGCTTCGGCCGGGCCTTCTTCAAGCAAGAAGATCGACGCTCGTGCACTAGAAAAGCAGATGCAACTTGCCCGGACTTATATCGACAATGATCCTGCCGAACTGTCGAAGATCGTGGTCTGGAGTTTTGCGCGTCCGGCTGGTGCCGATCCACGCATCCTCGCTTTCTGCGATGAGGTGATCGTGAAAAGTCACACCGTGGATAGCGCTCTGCGTGGCACCGACTGCATTGCGACTGCGATGGATTTCCACAAAGATGAGATTCTTAAGAAAAAGCGCGGATCAAAAATCAAAGTGGCAGCGTCGCACGCTATAGCTAAAGATGCATTGCCTATAAAACTAGCGGGCGCAAATCTTCTGCTCTTGCTAGGTGAGAAGGAGATAACCGCTGCCAATCAGGCATACGCCAAGATTTTTCAGGATGCCGCCGAGCGACCGCTTGACGACAATGATAGATGGGCATTGATCCGATCCATCAAGCAGTTCGTGGCCACAAACCAGCCTGAAGTCCGCGCGGCAATCACTCAGTTGACCCAGAAGCAGCGCCTGATTGAGTTCTTCAGACAAAACAAGTCCGACGAACGCGCGCCTGGGCGAGGCGCAGATTTGGAGAAGCTGCTGAACCAGTGGGAGACGCTGACTAAAAACTGATGCGAGGACTTCTTTTTGGCATTACTGCTCTTGCCCTGGGCGCAGCTCCAGCTTCTGCTGCCTACAGCGTAGCCGCTTCAACAGCGTATATCAACTCTTGGTATAACACGACCGCCTCGCCGCCGAACGGCTTCGTCACTCACATTAATAGCCCGACATACACCTGGTATTACTGCGATCCGTGCCAGCCCGCGAAGTCTCGCGTTATTAAAACCAACAATGGCAACGGAACAATCGACACTCGTCTCGGCGAGGACTGCGCGAATTTTGGCTCTCAGATTCTAAAAGCAGGTGGCATCACGGGGATGTCAGGTCCGGGAGTAGGCGGCACGCTGCCGAGCGTAGCCAAGCTGGCTGCTGCCTTAAAAAGTATTGCAACCGAGACCCGCTTTCGTAGCGCAGGCGCTGCGCCTTCAAACCTTGGCCCTGGTGACATCGTTATCTGGAACACACTTCATACGACAGAAGTCTTCGGCGGAACAGGCCCCAACGTGACTCTGTCCGCCCACTCCTTCGATACCAAATCAGGGGACTTGGCCTACTTTTTCAGCAACATAGCATCCTTCTACAGCATCGCGCCCGTTGCTCGTGCTTTTCATATTACGGGGTCGGCCATGACGATGCCCGCCACCTCGACACCGCCTGGTGTTAATACCCACCGTGCAGACAATACGACTATTCCAGATGGCGGCTTTACAAACGGACAGAGCGTGTCGGCCGCCGTGACGGACAGCAGCGGGCGAGGCGTAGATTTTTTCGAAGCAACGGTTGGGGCTGCCCTCTACGACCGCCCGAACGAAGTGATGCTCGGGCAGGGGGCAGACATCTATCTGGACCCCACAAACTACGCTACGAGCCATACCTACAACGTAGATTTATCGAGACTGACTCTGGACGGGACGACCGTTTACATTCAGGCAACCGACGGAGATGGCAATCAGACCATTCAATCCTTTCAGTTGGATCGGACCGTTCCCAACTCTATCCTGGTCACCGACACGGCCGACAACCCGATCAACGGCGCGACCAGTTCCACTACGATCAAAGTGACGGGCAGCGACGCCCTATCCGGCGCCTATACCATCAATGTGAACAACGGCGGGTCTTACAACCAAACGTCCACCAACACGACGCCCTCGCCGAACGTTCCATATTCCAACACGTTCACTAGCTTGACGGACGGCTCGTATACGGCCACGGTCGTGGACCTGGCAGGCAATTCTGCTTCCGCTAATTTCATCATCTCAAGTGGGAACCCCAACGCGAACACTGAAGACGACAAGGGTGGGTCCATCACCAATGTTATTGCGTCATCGCGCTGCATCGTTGTTCACGCGACAGATGCCTCGGCAGGCATCGCGTCCATCTCGATCACCGGAGATGGCCTATCTAAAACGATGAACTTCCGCTGCGGCGTTCCCGCGAGGTCGACCGATGTCTACGCCGGCTCATTCTGCAATCTCACCGAGAACAGCACCTACACTTATATCACCACAAGTTGCTCCGGAAAATCGAAAATCTCATCCGAAATCAGCATCGCTACATCCACCAAAGGCGGCAGCATCTGCGTGGCCGCGCCCGCCGGGACATTCTGTGGCACGACAGGCACTCTCAGCGATGCCCAATTGCTGACATGGGGAACGCGCATGCGCGTCTGTATGTCCAGCCTATGCGGCCTTTGCGCGGGGGGAACCGGTGAGAAAAACATCACGACCCTCCCTACCGGTGGATCCCCCTATTGCGACACCGGCCCTACTTGCTGCCGAATGGTCGAGTGGGGGGCACCGCTCAGCAACAAAGCATTCAGCGTCAGCAATACCACAGATGTGGCGAGCAACCTAAGCGGAAATTACGAATTTTCAATTTTCGATCCCGGGACCGAAGGACAGGTTTCACTCGCGAATCTAGTCTCGCCGAATTTTAAGATGAACCCGGGCCAGTCGACGGCGGGAACGATTGATGTGTCTCAGATCGGTCAAGGCTACCCTAAGCTCAGCTCGGACGGTGTCGCCAAGGCGAATGTTCCGTTCACGCATCTCAATTTTTTTCTCCAAGCGCTCGCGGATTACATTCTCAACCTCTCCCGGCAGTTGCTGCGAGCCTCCTCGTCAGTTGGCTACGCCCTCAGAGGTTCCGACGCAATATTCAACTCGACGACGACGCTCACTTTTACCTATGTAGATGCCGTGAATACCGACACCACTACCGTCCGCATCTACATGTTCGACGACGTCTCCTGGTCGAGTGCTGGCATCACAAATCAAGCTATCGCCTACTCGACCACCACCCACATCATCACGGCGTCAGGCTCCGTCGATCGCACCGGACTGTACGCAACCCTGTATCAAGCGGTGGATTCATCCGCGCCCATCACGACCCTCACCATCCAGGGGACTTCATTCTTTTTCGATGGCGCGCTCTTCGTTTCGACGGATACCTATCTCGTTCTGACGGCGACGGACCCCGTGGTCAACGGATTCGCGTCGACAGTGGCCTCCATGACCTATCGCATCGACCCGGTCTCCGGCACGGCATTCTCAATCTACACGACTTCGATACCCGTACAACTCGGCACTCACATCATCGAGTATCGCTCTGTAGACTATGCCGGAAACATCGAGACCGTCAAGACGGCGACTTTCACGGCCACGGCAGGAACGGCGATGCGCACTTCGAATACAGCGCAGATCCCGGGCACTTTTCTCAATGGATTCCTCGGAAGCGGCGCCAAACTCGAGATCGAATCGCAGGCGCAAAACTCGCTCACCCTTCTGATCTCCAGCGTCAATCGACAGGGAATGGTCGCCGTGGACAACATCGGCGAGGTCGGAATCGGCGTGACGCCGCAGGCCAACCTGAACATCGGCCAAGGCTCGATTGCCCTGCAACTGCGCAGCGGCAACTCGACCTCCTCGGTCACGAGCAATCAGATTACCTTCGGCTACAACGGCGACTACTCGATGCGCCATCTCCTACGCACGGAGCACAGCACCTCCACCGACGGCAACAAGATGGATTTCCTAGTTTGGAACACCGGCGCCGGGTCGACGACGACCTTGGCGAGCCTCAAGGTCCTGTCCCTGCAAGGCATCGCGACGGCCAGCGGCGGCTCGTTCCATGTGCAGCCGGTCGGCGAGCCCGATGTCGAGGTCGAGGTCTCGAACGGCTTGAGCACGGGTGGGGGGACGATGCAGCGACTGCAGGTGCTGATGCCTTCCTCACGCCGCTTCAAGACGGATATCAGGGATTTGAGCGCGAAGGACGAGGACCGCGCCCTGTCAGATGTCGTCGGCCTCAAGCACGCTCGATATCGCTATAAGTCCCGGGCTAAGGACGGCCGACTCATCGATGAGCCGACGCAGGCTCTGAGAACCGGCCTGATCTACGAGGACGCGCCCGAGAGCATCCGCGACGGCGCGGACGCCCTCTCGACGACGGAGCGCCTCGTCAATGTCGAGATGGCGCTCAAAGCCTCGATGCGGCGCCTTGAAGAACTCCAGGCCAGATACGAGAAGTTGAAGACGCGGAGGAAGCCTTGAAGCGCATGCTCCTCGCCGCTCTGACCGCGTTCTTGGCCTCGAGGGCCGGAGCCCAGACCGTTGTCGTCGGCGACGCCTGGATCATCGGCCCCGTGATGGTCGGCACCACGACCGCGGCGGGTAGCCGCGTGAGCGTCGTCGCGTCCTCGGCCACGGAAACGCCTTTTCAAGTCTCGGGAGTGGACCTGACGCCCTTCCTGCGCGTGGGCAAGGACGGCAAGGTCGGAATGAGCGCCACCTCGGTGGCCGACCTCGATGTCAACGGCTCTGGCGATAGCGCGAACACCGCCCTCTTGCTCCAAAGCGGCAACCTGTACCAAGGCGGGACTGCTCGCGTCCAGATTTCGTTCGGACAGAACGGGACCACGGACCGGCGTCACTCGATCTCCTCGGTGCACAGCGACTCGACGACGCATAACTCGCTGGACTTCCGGATATGGTCGCCCGACGCCGGCACGACCAGCTTGGCCACGATGACCGTGGTTTCTTTGGTCACGATCTCGACCGCGTCCGGGGCTTCGGTTCATGTGCGGCCGATCGGCGATCCGACGGCGGAACTCACGGCCTCCAACGGCGCGTCCCTCGGCGGGGGAACCATCCACGTCGCGGCTCAGGTTACCCCGTCTTCCAGAGAATGGAAGCGCGACATCGCCTATCTCGGTGCCGAAGAAGAAGCTGCCGCGTATGCCCGTGAACAAGGCCTCAAGCATGTCTCTTTCCGCTACGCGCGCCTCAAAGGAGGACGCTTCACGCGCGATTCGCACGCGGCCACGCACCGAGGCTTGATCTACGAGGACGCCCCGGAGCAGGTACGCGGGCCCGGCGAAAGCTTGAGCTTCGACCAACGGCTCCTCGAATCCGAGTTGGCCTTCAAGGAATTTTCACGAAAGCTCGAAGCCGTGGAGCGGGAGGTGGGGCAATGAAGCATCTCATCATCCTACCGCTCCTGCTGGCCGCCCTCCCGGCGCGTGCCCAGTTCGCCGCGAGCGGCGACCTGACGATCACCGGGCAGACCGGCATCGGCACGGCCGTGCCGCAGGCGCGCATGGAGATCAAGCTCTCGAGCGCAGATATCTACGCGCTCAAAGTGTCGAGCCCGAACGGTACCGCCATGCTCGTCGTAGACAAGGCGGGGCAGATGGGCATCGGCCTCGCCAGCCCATCGGCGCTCCTGGACGTCAACGGGCGAGGCGATGCATCGGACATCGGGCTTCAACTGCGCGCGGGCAACTCAACCTCGTCGGTCACGAGCAGCCAGATCGTCTTCGCTTACGACAGCTCGGGCACCTACCGCCACAGCCTGCGCACGCGCGCGACGGCAGGCCAGAACCTGGGCAACGCGATCGACTTCTATCTTTGGAACTCGACCGGCTCACCCACGGCGTTGGGCAGACTGGCCGTCATGAGCCTCCAGGCCGTCCCTGCGGCCAGCACGGCCGCGTCCGTTCACATCCGGCCCGTGGGAACGCCGTCTTATGAGCTCGTGGTCTCGAACGGGCTGACCACCGGCGGCGGCTCGGTGATGGCGGCAAATGTCTCCGCCCACTCGCGCCGCGCGCTCAAGAGCGACATCGGTTACCTCGACGAAGCCGCCGAGCGCCGCGCCTACGACGAAGTCAAGGCGCTGCGTCACGCGCGCTTCCGCTACGCGGCCGGTGGCCCGAACGCGCCCCTGGTGCGCGGCCTGATCTACGAGGACGCGCCCGAGAGCATCCGTTCGGCTCGCGGCAAGTCCATCGTCGTGGAGAACCGGCTCGCGAACATGGAGCTGGCGCTCAAGGCCGCGAACCGGCAGATTTCGATTCTAGAGACGAAGATTGCCGCAATGGAGAAAGGACGATGATCATTCAAGCTTTGACTTTGATCGCTCTGGCCGTGGCCGCCCCGGCGCGCGCCGATGTCAGCGACTCGGGCAACCTGACTATCGGCGGCCAAGGAGTCATCCAAGGGACGATGACCGTGCAGGGCGCGGGTTTCAGCGTCGGTGGGACGACCTTCTCCGTAGCGGGAGGAAGCATCACGCTCGGCGGAAGGCTCAATGCCGCCGCCGCGGGCATCAAATGGGCCGACGGAACCACGAGCACGACGGCCTCGGCGGGGGGCAGCGCTGCGGTCTCCGTTTCAACGAGAACGGTTTACTTAACCAGCAGCGGGACATACACCACCCCGGCCAATGTCAGGCAAATAAGAATCAGCATGATCGGCGGAGGTGGCGGTGGTGGTGGCTCAGAAACTAACGCCGGAAGCGCCGGTGGAGACACATCGTTCAACTCCATCGTCGCGAAAGGGGGAAGCGGCGGAACTTCGACCGGAGCAGCCGGGACGGGCGGCACGGGCGGGAGCGGCACGGCATCACGCCGTATCGCGGGTTCCGTCAGCCCTCGCGCCACGGGGATATTCACCAACATTAACGGCGCGGCGGGACCCGCCAACAGCGGCATAGGCGGAGAAGCGGGCTGCTACTGGTCCGGAGCCCGCGCGGGCGGCGGCGGCGGCAACGGTGAGTATGTGGAGCTCATTATTAATTCGCCTGGATCGTCCTATTCCTATGCCGTCGGCGCAGGAGGAGCAGGCGGCACCGCATCGAATAATGGCGGCGCCGGCGGCTCAGGCATCATCATCATCGACGGATTTTACTGACCCGCCGCGAAGGTCCCCGGCGACTACACGAGCTCCGGGAACAGGACCGCGGCCATGTCCGCCGTAATGTTCAGCTTCAGCGCCCCATAGGCGGTTTCACTGCGCACGGCCTTAGCCTCGAGCAGCTCCTTGATGATGACGGACGCCCGGCGCTGCTTCACAGCGCAGACCGAAAGAACCTCGGCCCGGCCGACCGCGCCCTGAATCAGCAGCCGCGCCATCACCTTGGCGCCGGACTTCGAGATCGTCTTCTCGCGCACGAGCGCCTCGACATGGCGGCGATAGCGGCGCTCGAGCTCCGTGAGCTTGAGCGCTTCGTCCATGTAGCGGATCTGCTCCAGGCATGAGCGGAGAAAGTACGCGCAGAATTCGCCCAGGGCCTCCTCGGAGAGAGGCCCGCGCCCGTCCAGAGCGTTGCGGGGAGGGAGGTCCGCCATCGCGAGGTGCCCGTCGTAGGCGGCCCGTTCGCGGGCGAAGGCGCGCGTAGCGCTCCACAACCCGCCCTCGCCGACGCCGATGCGCGCGGCGTAGGCGCTCGTGAAGAGCCGCGCGACCCTTCCGTTGCCGTCGGAGAACGGATGGATCCAAAGGAGGCGGTGGTGGGAGGAGGCCAGGCCGAAGAGCCGCTGCGTTCCGGACAGGGCCTCAGGGCTGAGGAACTCCTCGAACTTGCGGAGATAGTCCTCGATCAAGGCCTTCGTCGGAGGAGCGTCGTGGCGGCCCACGGTGATGCCGCGGTTGCGCAGTTCTCCGGGCACGACCGGCACGAGCTCGCCGCTCTCCGTCTTGGCGAAACGCATCGCCTCCGGAAGCTTGAGATAGAACTGCTCGTGAAGCCAGCGCAGGAACGCTTCAGAGCAGACACGAAGCCCGGGCTCGAGACGCAGCCGCTCCATCATAGCCTCTTGAACCTGGATATGCGCCAGATGCTCGAACTGATAGTTGCGGGCGACCGCGTCCTTGGCCAGCTTTTTATTGAGCGCCGCCTCGATGTCCTTGAGCCTGGATGGGTTGCCTTCCATGGCGTTCGTGTAGTAGCTGTTGATCTTCTCCATGAAGCGGGCGACCTCTTCAAGGATGAGCGGATGAAGCCCCCGGCCCAACGCGGCGGAGGAGGCGATGACTTCCGTCGCCAGCTGCTCCAGGGCCGGAGTCGTCCGGGACGGGAGAACGGGGAACATGGCGACAGTGTAGCCCTATAAGTGCTTGTTGTCAATGCTAGATTTATAAATATATATCATTATTTTATATGTGTATTTTAATATATAACTAATTTATTACATAAAATAGTGCTAGATTAAAATGCGTCTTTTTCGGCGTTCCCGTACATTCCGGCGCAAATTGTCTAGAATAAGCCCGTGAAGAGACTCGCGCTCGCTTTCGTCCTGACTCTATCCTTGGGCGCTCCCGCGCGCGCCTCGAACGACCCCACGACCCTCGACTACGCCCTCGCCGCCGACGTCGATACCCTTGATCCACACTGGGGCTACGACGCGGTCTCGCTGTTCGTCGTCGATCAGGTCTATGAGACTTTGATCGACTTCGCGGGCGAGTCGCTCGACAACTACGAGCCCCGCATCGCGACCGTCGTCCCCTCGCTGACCAACGGCTTTCTGTCGAAGGACGGACTCACCTACGCCTTCCCGCTGAGAAACGGGGTCAAGTTCCACGATGGCACGGCGATGAGCGCCGATGACGTGAAATACTCGCTGATGCGTTTCCTGCTGCTCGACCGCGACGGCGGGCCTTCGAACCTTCTCCTGGAGGGCCTGCTCGGCGTGCGCGGCACCGGAGAGTTGCCGCCCGACAAGATATTCAACCTGGCCGACAAGGCCGTATCCATTGAGGGCGGCGCTTTGGTCCTGCGCCTGAATAAGCCGTTCGCGCCTCTGCTCGGCATCCTCGCCAACTTCGCCCACATCGTATCCCGCGACACGGTCATCGCCAACGGCGGCTGGGACGGCCGCAAGGAGACCTGGGTCAAGCACCGCAATCCGGCCAAGGAAGGCTCGGCGCTCTTCGCGAAGATGAATGGAACCGGACCGTTCAAGCTCGAGCGGTGGGACCGGGCGGGCAGAAAGATTTCGCTCGACCGCAATGACTCCTACTGGCGCAAGCCCGCCGCACTCGCCCGCGTCAATCTCACGGCCGTTATGGACTCGCGTGAGCGCCGGCGCCGGCTGGCGACGGGGGAGATCGACGTCGCGTTTGTCGAGCGCCGCTATCTCGATCAGTTCGAAGGTCTGCCCGGAGTGGTCGTGGCCGACGGCCTGCCCTCCCTGGAGACCCAGAACGTGGTGCTGTTCAATTTGAATGTCGAGACGAAGAACAACCCCTGGCTCGGCAGCGGGGGGCTGGGAGACGGCGTGCCGCCGGATTTTTTCGCCGACTTGGAAATTCGGAAGGCCTTCGCGTTCTCCTTCGATTACGACACCTTCATAAAGGAAGGCTATCGCAGCAAGGCCGTCCAGGCGCACGGACCGATTCCCGCGGTGCTGTTCGGCTACAATCCGAAGCAGAAGCCGTGGCCGTTCTCGCCTTACCAGGCGGAAGCGGCGTTCAAGCGCGCCAAGAACGGCCAGGTGTGGGAGCGCGGCTTTGCGCTGTCGATGCCCTATACGGAAGGAAACGCGGAGCGGCGCATCGCCTGCCGCATGTTGAAGGAGGGTGTGGAGAAACTTAACTCGAAGTTCCACATTGACTGCCGGCCGCTGCCCGAATCAAGGCTGCTTGATGAGTTCCGCGCTAAGCGGCTGCCCGCATTCGTTTACCGCTGGGTCCTCGACTATCCGGATCCGCACAACGCGGTCGAGCCTTTCCTGCACTCGCGCGGCTACTTTGCCTCCATGCTCGGCTACAGCAACCCGAGAGCCGACACGATGATCGAGAACGCCGCGGCTGAGAATGATCCAGCCAAGCGCAAGGCGCTGTACTACGAACTGCAAGCAATGGCGATCTATGACGCGCCAGGGATCTTCACCGCCGACAGCTACAACATCGTCGTCAGACGCGCCAAGGTCCAGGGCTGGCTGTATCATCCGATTCAACCTTACGGAACGCTGTACGAGGTCACCAAAACCCAATGAGAACTCTCTCCGCCGCCCTGTCCTGCATCCTGGCTTTCGCGCCGATGGCACTCGCCGCGGAGACGATCAAAAATCCCGATACCTTCGTGTACGCCACGATCGGCGATCCCGACAGCCTGGACCCGGCGTGGTCCTACGACTCGGCCAGCCACGGCATCATCGACAACGTGTACGAATATCTATTGGCGTTCTCGGGAGGAGGGGTCAAGGTAAAGGACCTCCGGCCCATGCTCGCGACGAAGGTGCCCTCGCGCGCCAACGGCCTCGTCTCAGTCGACGGCCTGACTTATCGTTTCCCGATCCGCCCAGGCGTCAAATTCCACGACGGCGCGCCGCTGACGCCCGAGGATGTGCGCTATTCCCTTCTGCGCTTCATGCTGTTTGACCGCGACGGCGGACCGTCGTCGCT